>JALYLP010000713.1 GCA_030774195.1 Actinomycetota bacterium
CCTTCGTCGTGCTCCTGTTCCTGAACTACTTCGCGACGTTCGTGCACGAGATGGGGCACGCGGAGACGCTGGTGCGGTTCGGCCGACGGGTGAAGGGCGCGGGGTTCGGCATCTACTTCGGATCGATCTCGTTCTTCATCGACTCGTCCGACGGTCTGATGATGGACCGCTCGCAGCGCATCCTGCAGGCTTCCGCCGGTCCCTACGCCGAGTTCATGCTGGCCGGGGTCGCCGCGGTCGCGATCTGGATCGCGCCGGACTCCGCGCTCGCGCCCACCCTGTACAAGTTCTGCGTGCTCTCCTACATCGTGATCCTGCTCAACCTGATCCCGCTACTCGAGTTGGACGGCTACTGGATCTTCGCCGAGCTGATCCAGGTTCCCGATCTGCGGTCACGCTCGCTCGCGTTCGTGCAGCACGACCTGTGGCACAAGCTACGTGCGCGGGAGCGGTTCACGCTGCAAGAGGTCCGCCTGGGGCTGTACGGAACCGCCGGCGTGGCGTTCGCCGTGTTCGTCCTGTACCTGTCCTTCTTCTTCTGGCGGAACCTGTTCGGGGGTTTCGTGTCGCAGATGTGGCACGGCGGCGCGATCACGCGCCTCCTGCTGATCGCGCTGCTGCTCTTCATCGCGGGCCCGGTGATCCGTGGGTTCCTCGAGGGGGCACGGGCGCTCGGCCGTCGGATCCGCGGGCTCATCCGTCGGGTCCGCTTCCGCCTGGAGACGATATGGCGCGTGGAGGCGGCCGAGATGGTTGATGCGCTGCCGCTGTTCGACGATCTATCCGAGGAGACGCTCTCGGAGCTGGCCGGGCGCGTCAGGGTGCGAACGGTCGCGCCGGGACAGCCGGTGGTGCGTCAGGGGGAGCGGGCAAGCGCCTTCTACGTCCTGCGGCGCGGGCGGTTGGAGGTCGTCGAGTCCGATCCGGCCACAGGCGATGAGCGGCTGCTCCGGGTGCTCGAGCCCGGTGCGTCGTTCGGGGAGTTGGGCCTCGCCGAGGGGGCACCGCGGAGCGCTGGGGTTCGAGCGGCGGGCGAGTCCGAGGTCTTCGAGATCGACAAGGGAACGTTCGACCAGCTGCTGGCGGGCTCGATCGACGTCCCGACCTTCGGGCCGAGTTTCCAGCGGATGGCCGACCTGCAGGCCCTGCCGTCTTTCGCCCACCTCGGGACCGAAGAGCTCACCGCTTTGCTCGCGCATGGGTCCTGGGTGAACATCCCTCCGGGTGAGACGGTCGTCGCGGAGGGCGAGGTGGGGGACGCGTTCTACGCGATCGGCTCGGGCCGCGTCGAGGTCGAACAGGAGGGACGGCACCTGCGGACGATGGGACCTGGGCAGTACTTCGGAGAGGTAGCGCTGCTCCGGGACGTGCCTCGGACGGCGACGGTGCGCGCCGCCACGCCCGTGCGCGCGTATCGGCTCGATCGCGACGGGTTCGATCGGCTCATGACCGGCGCGTTCCGTCGCGGGCGGCTGACGCCGTACGAAGACGTGGATCGGGTGCAGCTCCACTAGGGGTGGTCGCGGTTCGAGCGGCCGCGAAGGCGCGAAGGAAGGACGAGGGATGGACTGCTGGCACTGCCGGAAGACGGCCGTCGGCATCTGCCGGTTCTGCGGCCGCGGCGTGTGCGAGGACCACGCGGAGACGCATCCATACATCCTGGAGGCCTATCAGGGCGCCGACGTGATGAAGGTGCTCGTCGTTGAGGACGCCCTGTACTGTGGCGCGTGCTCCCCCAGGCCGGATCCGCTCGATCTACCGGAGCTCGATCAGTGAGAGCCGTCGGCGCCCGTCCAGCGCCCTCCGCGTGACAGATGTCACGTCCTCAAGGTGACTGAGGTCACCCCCGATCCGGTGACCGATGTCACGTGCGATCCGTGACCCTGGTTACCCATCCCGGTCAACGGTCGCTGCGATGATCGACGCGTCGCTACAGACCGAGGGGGAGGAGGTGAACGAAGTGGCGGAGAAGAAGATCACGCCGAAGTCTTCGGAGGCCAAGGAGACCACGACCGGCAAGAAGCCGGCCACGCGGGTCACCCGCCAGATCGCGCGCAAGGTGATGAAGATCGCCCCCAAGT
>JALYLP010000714.1 GCA_030774195.1 Actinomycetota bacterium
CTCGAGCAAGAGGGGTTCACCGTCACGCTCGCGGTCGATGGGCGCAAGGCGATCGAGCGGTTCCGCAGTGACAACCCCGATCTGGTCATCCTGGACCTCATGCTGCCCGAGCTGTCCGGGCTGGACGTCTGCCGGCTGATCCGCCAACAGTCCAACGTGCCGATCGTCATGGTGACCGCGAAGGACTCCGAGGCGGACAAGGTGGCGGGCCTCGAGCTCGGAGCCGACGACTACGTCACGAAGCCCTTCTCGATCCGCGAGCTCGTCTCCCGCGTTCGCGCGCATCTACGGCGGGCGCGGATGCAGGCGCCGGCGGCGACCGAGGAGATGCTCAACGGGGGCCCGATCGAGATGGACGTCGCGAAGCATGAGGTCCGGGTCGGCGAAGGGATGGTGGCTTTCCCTCCGAAGGAGTTCGAGCTGCTCGAGGCGTTCCTGCGACGCCGGGGCCGCCTGCTCACCCGAGAGTTCCTGATCGAGGAGATCTGGGGCCACGACTACGTGGGGGATACGAAGACTCTCGACGTCCATGTGAAGCGGATCCGGCAGAAGATCGAACACGACCCGCACGACCCGGAGCTGCTGCTCACGGTCCGTGGGCTGGGGTACAAGTTCGTGGGCTGAGGAGCCTTTGGACGGGAGACCCGGACCGACACGACGGGTAGCATCGGTGGCCTGATGGACGCGCTCCCCACCACGCTCGAGGACACCGCCCGTTACCTGAATCGGGAGCTGTCCTGGCTGGATTTCAACGAGCGCGTCCTGGCGCTCGCGGAGGACGAGGAGCGGCCGATCCTGGCGAGAGCGAAGTTCCTCGCCATCTGCTCGCAGAGCCTCGATGAGTTCTTCCAGATCCGCGTCTCCGGGTTGCTCGAGCAGGTCGAGGCGGGGATCACCGCGACCACACCCGACGGGATGCGCCCGGATGAGCAGCTGGTGGAGATCCGGAACCGCGTCCTTGTGACCTACGCTCGCATGGATCGTCTGTTCACCAACGAGCTCCGGCCGGCATTCGACAAGGAGGGGATCCGCCTCGTCGACACCGCGGACCTCACCGACGAGGATCGCGCGTGGTCCACGAACTCGTTCGCCGAGCGCATCTTCCCGGTCCTCACGCCGCTCGCGGTCGACCCCGCGCACCCCTTCCCGTACATCTCCAGCCTCTCGCTGAACCTGGCGGTGCTGGTGCGTGATCCCGTCACGGGGGTCCGTCGTTTCGCGCGGCTCAAGATGCCGCCCCTGCTGCCTCGGTTCTTCCCGCTCCCCGACGGTGAGCGGTTCGTTCCGATCGAACAGGTCGTCGCCGACCACCTCGATCGTCTGTTCCCGGGGATGGAGATCGTGATCCACCACGTGTTCCGGGTGACACGCGATGCCGACCTCGACGTCGAGGAAGACGAGGCCGAGGACCTCTTGGCGGCCGTCGAGTCGGTCCTCTCCCGCCGGCGGCGTGGGGCGACATCGGTACGGCTCGAGATCGAGCGGTCGATGACCGACGAGGTCAGGTCACTGCTGATGCGCGAGCTGGATCTGGACCAAGATCAGATCTACGAGACCGACGGACCACTCGATCTGGGGGCGCTCTGGGGATTCGTCGGGCTCGACCGACCCGAGCTCAAGGAGCCGCCATGGACGCCCGTCACGCCCTCCCGGCTCGCATCTGAGGAGGGACCGCCGGATGTCTTCCGGGTCCTCCGCGACGGCGGCGACATCTTGGTGCACCACCCATACGACTCGTTCTCGTCCTCGGTCGAAGCCTTCGTGGAGGAAGCCGCTCGCGACCCGGACGTGCTCGCGATCAAGCAGACGCTGTATCGCACCTCGGCGGACACCCCCATCGTCCGAGCGCTGATCCGGGCAGCGGAGGCCGGCAAGCAGGTCGTGGCGCTGGTGGAGCTCCAAGCCCGGTTCGACGAGCAGGCGAACATCACCTGGGCGAGGACGCTCGAGCAAGCGGGGGTTCACGTCGTCTACGGCGTGGTCGGGTTGAAGACGCACGCGAAGGTGTGTCTGGTCGTGCGCCGGGAGGGGACGGGCATCCGACGCTACGCGCACCTCGGCACGGGCAACTACAACTCGGACACGGCTCGCCTTTATGAGGATCTCGGGCTGCTGACGGCAGACCAGCAGCTCGGCAACGACGTGGCGGACCTGTTCAACCTCCTGACCGGCTACAGCCGCCAGCGGGGCTACGGGCGGTTGCTCGTCGCCCCGATCGCGCTGCGGTCGCAGATCATCGAGCTGATCCGTCAGCAGATGGCGGCCGGGGAAGAGGGCCGGATCGCCCTGAAGCTCAATTCGCTCGTCGACCCGCAGACGATCGACGCGCTCTACGAGGCGTCGTCGGCGGGCGTCCGGATCGACCTCGCGGTGCGCGGGATCTGCTGCCTCCGGCCGAACGTGCCGGGGTTGTCGGAGACGATCCGTGTCCGATCGGTCGTGGGTCGGTTCCTCGAGCACTCTCGGATCTACCGGTTCGGCGAGCCGGAGCGAGGAGCCCGCTACTACATCAGCTCGGCAGACCTGATGCCGCGCAACCTGGACCGCAGGGTCGAGGCGGCCGTGCCCGTCGACGATCCGGCGCTCCGTGAGCGATTGGACGAGATCATCGAGATCACCTTCGCCGACGACGTGCTCTCGTGGGAGCTCCACGCCGACGGCGGCTGGTCGAAGGTGCCAACCGAGCAAGGCGTCGACGTCCAGGAGACGATGATGACGCTCGCGATCGCGAGGGCCCGAGAACGTCGATGACGATGCGCGTCGCGAGACCGGGGGCTCCGTCGCATCTCAGGGTGGCGGGCGATCCCGCAACGATCGTCACCACGGCGTTGGTCGCCGCGGTCGAGCGGCTGATGCTGCACGACGGGGAGATCCGTCGCGGGACCGACGATCCGGAGGCGATCCACGATGCGCGCGTCGCGGTCCGGCAGATCCGGTCGCATGCCGCATCCCTGTCCTCCGTGCTCGACGTCGATGCGTTCGCCCCACAGGTCGAACAACTCGGCACGTTCGCGCGAGCGCTCGGTGCGGTCCGCGACCTGGACGTCTTCCTGGAGGACCTCGCGGTAGAGACCGCGAACGTGCCCGAGGCGATCCGCGCGGAGGCCGCGCG
>JALYLP010000715.1 GCA_030774195.1 Actinomycetota bacterium
GTCCAGCGTGCTGGACCGCTCGCACCGATCAGCCAACGTGATCGATCACGCCGTACGCCTTCGCTCCCTCCGGGTCGAGGATGAAGTCGCGGTCCAGATCCTCGTGGATCCGCTCGATCGTCTGGCCCGTGTGCCGCGCCAAGATCTCCTCCATCAGGCGGCGCTGTCGCACCATCTCCTCGGCCCGGATCTTGATGTCGATCGACTGTCCCTGGCCGGTGCTGCCCCAGGGTTGGTGCAGCAACACGCGAGCGGTCGGCAGCGCGTGGCGTTTCCCCGCGGCGCCGGCGGCGAGCAGGACGGCCGCGCCGCTCGCGGCCTGCCCGATGCACCAGGTCGAGACGTCTGGCTTGATGGCCTGGATCGTGTCGTAGATCGCGAACAGGGCGGTCACGTCCCCTCCCGGCGAGTTCACGTAGAGCGACACGTCGCGACCCGGACCCTCCGCCTCCAGGAACAGCAGCTGCGCGATCACGAGGTTCGCGAGCTCATCGTTCAGCTCGGAGCCGAGGAAGACGACGCGCTCGCGGAGCAGTCGCGAGTAGATATCGAACGCCTGCTCGCCCGAGCCGGATCGCTCGACGACGGTCGGGACACCGCTCGCTCGCATGTTCGGGCCTCCTTCGGGTACGATGGCAACCTTCCGGTTGCCGACCGTACTCGACGGAGCAGCGTTCGGCAACCGCACGGTTGCCGGGACAGCACAGGGGATCGAGGCGAGATGTCGAGCGAGGTCCACGAGGAGATCATCGAGGCTCCTCCCGAAGACGTCTGGGGGTTCATGGTCGATCCCGCGGCGCTGTCGGCGTGGTTCGGCGCGGACGCCTGGCTCGAACCGGAGCCGGACGGGGTGGTGCGGTTCCGGTTCGGGGACGGTGCCGAACGCCGCGGCCGGGTGGAGTACGTCGCGCCGTTCCGAACCCTCACGTGGCGCTGGCGGGAGCACCTGGGTGCGGGGTTCGGCAGCCGGATCGGTGAGCCATCGTTCGTCACGATCGAGCTGCGGCGCGTCCCCGGGGGCACCCGCGTGCGCATCACCGAGCGGCCGGCGTCGGCGCTCGCCGAAACGGGCCGATGACCGCACGCGATCACGACGCCGTCTTCCAGGCGCTGGCCGACCCGACGCGCCGGACCTTGCTCCGCACGCTGTCCGCGTCCGGCCCTTCCACGCTGAGCGAGCTCTCGTCGGGTGTGCCCATGTCGCGCCAAGCCGTCTCGAAGCATCTGGCTCTGCTGCAGGATGCCGGGCTCGTGATGGGACGAGGTGAGGTCCGCGGTCGTCGCTACGAGCTCACCCCCGGCCCGCTCGCCGACGCGCTGGGGTGGATGGTCGACGTCGGCGCCGGATGGGACGACCGGCTCGCACGTTTGAAGCGCCAGGTCGAAGCCCGACGGCGTTAGCCGAGCTCGAGCGCGGCGACCAGCCGAAGGCGGATCCCCGCGACGTCCATGCCCAGCTCGCGGTCGTGCTCCTCGGCGGTCCCGTATGAGGTGATGAATCTCCGGGGAACCCCGACCGACGCGAAGCGCGAAGGCACATGGCGGAGCGCGCCGGCGAGCGCGGGAAGCAACGTTCCCTCGTAGAAGGGCTCAACGGCTATCACCAGGGGATCCGGACCGGCGGCAGCGGCGAGCCCGGCCGCATCGAACGGCGCCACGCTCGCCGTGTAGAGCACGGAGACATCCAGCCCCTCGCAAGCCGCAAGCGTCCGCGAGAGGAGCGGGCCGACGACAACCACGGTCGCGCGGGAGCCCCGACGGACGACATCGAGCCGTCCGCGCGACACATCGAAGACCATGTCGTTCTGCGCGACGCTCGCCCGAAGGTACGTCAGCCGACCGTCCGCGTACGTCTCCCGCAGGAGCCGGTCCAGCTCGGCTGCGCACCCCGGGACCAACACATCGGTGTTCGGGACGGTGAGCACCACACCCACGTCGCCCGGCGAGTGATGCGTCCCGCCCTCGGTCCCGTAGTCGTACGGTGCACCGACGCTCGCGAGCGTGCCACCGAGGCCCTGGTAGCCGAAGTCCAGCTTGACCTGCTCGAACGGGCGCTCCACGAGGAAAGGCGCCATCGTGTGCGCGATCGTGTGGAACCCTTCCATCGCGAAGCCGGCGGCGACCCCGACGAGCGTCTGCTCCATGATCCCGACGTTGGTCACCCGGTCCGGCGCGATCGCGATCGCACGCTCGAACCGGTCGACGCTGATCTCGGCGAGCACCACCGCGACGTTCGGATCACGCTCGACCAGGTCGGTCGCCGTCCGCGCGAGCTGGGTGCGCATGTCCATCACCACTCGCCCTCCGGGATGTCCGCGACCACCGCGTTCGGCCCGTCACCCGGCCGGATCGACAGGGCTTCGTAGAGCTGCTCCTGGTCGTGACCGTCGACCACGACGACGTCCCACCCGAACGAACCGAGGCGCGGCTCCCAGGGACCCATCGGGATCGAGGAGCTGTGGTTGTCGATGACGAGCAGCGTGAGGTTGGTCAGGTTCAGGTGCGGAGCGAGCAAGACCGATTCCCAGTTCGACCCCTCGTTGAGCTCCGCGTCGCCGCAGAGCACGACGACGCGTTGGTCCGACGAGCCGCGCGCTCGGAGGGCCAGCGCGGAACCGACGGCGAGCGCGAGGCCGTGTCCGAGTGAGCCGGTCGATGCCTCGACGCCGGGAACCTGGTTGCGGTCTGGGTGTGAGCCCAAGGGGTTGCCCCACTCGAGGAACCCGGCCAGCACGTCTTCCGGGAAGAATCCCTTCGCGGCGAGCACCGCGTAGTACGCGCTCGGTCCGTGACCCTTGCTGAGGATGAACCGATCGCGAGCCTCGTCCCTAGGCGCGGAGGGGTCGACGCGGAGCACCCGGTCGTAAAGGACCCAGAGTGCGTCGAGCGTCGACGTGCTGCTCTCCTCGTGCTTCTCGTCGCCGGTCGCGAGCGCCATGAGCTCGCGGACGTGATCGAGGTCCGCACGGGTCGCCATCGCGGGGACCGTACAACCTCACCTGCGCTCCACGTCAAGCACGCGGCAGCGAGGCGCGATTCAGTACGTGTAGATCGCGGCGACGTTGGCCCCGCGCTGCGTGACGCGATCGATCCGCGCCCACGGGAAGAGGACGCGGACCTGATCGTCTGCTTCTCGTTGCAGGACCTCGACGCCGTGCGGCGTCATCTTCACGTCGGCGGTCTCATCGAAGTTGACGGCCTTGCCGTCGATGAACGTGATCTCGGTGTGCATGTGCCCTCCCAAGGGGAAGGCCTGAGCGTAGTCCCTCCGGGTGCGGATGGCCT
The DNA here is from genome assembly GCA_030774195.1 of Actinomycetota bacterium. Lineage (GTDB taxonomy): Bacteria > Actinomycetota > UBA4738 > UBA4738 > HRBIN12 > AC-51. The sequence goes on from JALYLP010000715.1 coordinate 3,286, forward strand.
CGGCCGATGGTCGGTAGCCGGGATCCCATTCTGCAAGGAGCCACGATGGAAGCCGAGCTACATCGTCCGCGTCTCGCCGGCCTGCGCGTCCGCCTCGGCTAAGGTGCGCGCCATGGACGACGAGACCTACCGGCGTGGGCGCGAACGGTTCCTCGAGATCCACGACGAGAAGGCGCTGCGAACGGTCGAAGCCCTCGGCGATCTGGGGCGGCACATCGTCGAGTTCGTCTACGGCGACATGTACACGAAGCCGGCCCTCACGGACCGGGATCGGGAACTGGGCGCGGTCGTCGCGCTCACCGCGCTCGGACGCTCGTCGCAGCTTCCGCAGCACCTCCGCGCCTCGCTGAAGGCGGGACTCACGCCGGAGCAGCTCCGCGAGGCGATCATGTTGACCGCGACGATCGCTGGGTTCCCACCGGCTATGAACGCGATGTCGACCCTCAAGAGCGTGCTCGCCGACCGGGATCGGCCGGCTCCTGGCGAAGATCCTCCGGAGGATCGAGCATGACAGGGAACCGTCCGCCTTCGTCCTATGCTGCGCGCATGGTCCGGCTCCACGATCACGGCGGCGGTGCGCTGACGAAGTTCCTCGCCACGCTGTTGGTGCTCGCCCTGCTGGCGAGTGCGGCGCTGTTCGTCTACACCCGGTCGCAGGACCCGCTGG
>JALYLP010000716.1 GCA_030774195.1 Actinomycetota bacterium
CTCGTCTTGGAGCGGCTCGAAGGCTTCTACATGGTGGATCTGTCATGCGACGAGGATCTGGTGCCCTTCTACCTTCGCTTCGGGATGCAAGAGACGAGGGCGATGAGCATGCGCCGTCCTCACGCGATCCCGAAAGATTGACGCGCACTCACAACGCGGCGACGCGGGTTCGTTCCTCGTCGGTCAGTTCGCGGAGCGGCGGCCGGACGCCGGGATGAGCCAACACACCTTTATCCGCGAGCACCTGTTTCGCGACCGCCGGCAACGACATATCGTGCATGGCGTCGCGGAGCTCGTTCACGCGAGCGCCCGCGGCGTCACTCTTCCGGTTGACCAGCTCGGCGGTAACCTCGGGCCACGCGGATGCCAGGCCCGATACGGCCCCGACCGCTCCGGCCGCCAGCCCTTCCAATACCAGCGGCTCGAAGCCGATGAAGACGTCGAGACCGTCCAAGAGGTACGGCTTCACGGCATCGAACGGCGTGTCCGACACCTTCAGCCCCCTGAGGTTCGGCACCTCATCGCGCAGCCGCTCGATCACGGGTATCGGAACCGGGTAGCCGCTCCGGCCGACGAACTCGTAGATGTAGAACGGCAGCGGGTCGCACCCGTCGGCGGCGCTCCGGAAGTGAATGAACAGCTCCTGCTCGTCCAGCGGGAAGTACGGTGGGGCCATCACGGCGACGGCGTCGGCCCCGGCCTCCTTCGCGTGCAGCGACAGCTCGACCGTGTCCACGGTCGTCTGCGCGCCGGCGTGGACCGCGACCGCGAACCCGTCCGGGCGGGCATCGAGGCAGAGCTCCGTCATCCGGCGTCGCTCCCGCACCGACAGCAAGACGCCCTCGCCCGTGGTGCCGCACGTGAGGACGCCGTCCATGCCGCCGTCGGCGAGGAAACGGATCAACGGGGCGACGCTCGCCTCATCCAGCGAGCGACCGTGATCACGTAACGGCGTGACGGCGGCCGCGATCGCACCGCGGAGTTTCCCCAGCATCCGCCCAGGGTACGCGGTTAGAACTGAGCGGTTTCGGTCGAGCCTTCGAGGGCGAGCGTGGACGACGCTCCTTGGCTGATCGTCTTCGACACGAGATCGAACCACCCCGTGCCGACCTCGTGCTGGTGCTTGACCGCGGTGTAGCCGGCGGACTCGAGCGCGAATTCGCGTTCCTGCAGACGCACGTATGCCGTCATCCCCTCGTCGGCGAAGCCCTTCGCCAGCTCGAACATGCTCGCGTTGAGGGCGTGGAGCCCTGCGAGCGTGATGAACTGGAACCGGTAGCCCATGGCGTCGAGCTCCTTCTGGAACGCGGCGATCTGTTCGTCGTCGAGCCGCTGCTTCCAGTTGAACGACGGGGAGCAGTTGTACGCGAGGAGCTTCCCGGGGAACTCGGCGTGGACGCCCTCGGCGAACGCCCGGGCGTCGTCGAGCTCCGGCGTCGCGGTCTCGCACCAGAGCATGTCCGCGTACGGGGCGTACGCCCGCGCGCGTTCGATCGCGGCGTCCATCCCGCTGCGGACGCGGAAGAACCCCTCCTCGGTGCGCTCTCCGTCGATGAACGCCCGGTCGCGCTCGTCGACGTCGGACGTGAGGAGGCTCGCGCTGAGCGCGTCGGTCCGCGCCATCAGTACGGTCGGGACGTCCAGGACGTCCGCGGCCAGGCGAGCCGCGACGAGCATCCGGATGAACTGGCTGGTGGGAACCAGCACCTTGCCCCCGAGGTGCCCGCATTTCTTCTCGGACGAGAGCTGATCTTCGAACTGAACGCCCGCCGCGCCGGCCTCGATCATCGCGGTCATCAGCTCGAAGGCGTTGAGAGGGCCGCCGAAGCCCGCCTCGGCATCCGCCACGATCGGGAGACCGAACTCGGTGTCGTCCCCTTCGGCCCAGGCGACCTGATCGGCCCGACGGAGGGCGTTGTTCAGGCGGCGGAGGACCGTGGGGACCGAGCTCACGGGATAGAGCGACTGGTCGGGGTAGGTGTGCTGCGCGGTGTTCGCGTCGGCTGCCACCTGCCAGCCCGACAGGTAGATGGCGCGCAGGCCCGCTCGCGCGCACTCAACCGCCTGACCACCCGTGAGGCAACCGAGCGCGGCCACGTGGTCCTCTGTCGTGACGAGCCGCCACAGCGCTTCCGCGGAGGTCTCCGCGATGACGTGGCACTCCCGGATGCTTCCTCGGAGACGAACGACGTCCTCAGCCTCGTACGGGCGGGTGATGCCGCGCCAGCGCTCGTCGTTCCGCCACCGCGCGCACAGGTCATCGGCCTCTTCGCGGATCCGTTCGGTGATCGCCATCGGTGTCCAGCCTTTCGGGTCTTCGCCGGCGTCCCGCCGACGGATCCCTGCGGGATAACGAAACCTCCCGGGGTGGCCGGGAGGTCGGGTGCGCGCGACGGCCCACGGGGCCGCGGCGCGGGTCAGCTGGATACGTTCTTGAACGGTCGTTCGATCATCGAGCTCATCCTGACAGACGCAGGCCGCCCGGGTCAACCGACGTGGAGCGACGATCAGGCGGTCAGCCTGATCACGAGGAACCGTGGGACGCCCTTCTTCCACGTCTCGCCCGCGGCGACGATCTTCCCATTCGACTGCCGGGCGATCCCGTGCGCGGCATCCGTGCCGCCGGCGACGTCGATCCGCGCGACGCCGTTGGTCGCGAACGTTGGGTCGAGCCTGCCGTCGGCCCGGAGTCGAACGACGCCGACGTCGTCTCCCGTGGAGGCCCGGTGGATCCGCCCGGCGACGAGCAGCTTGGCGCCGACGCGCACGACGTCGTCGGCTCGCTCGGGTGCGGCGCTCCACCCGAGGATCACGATCCCGCCCTTGCCGAACGCAGGGTCGGGGAGTCCCTTCGGCGTGTATCGAACGACGCCCCAGTCCGCGTGTCCGCCGTTCGCCGTGCTCCCGGCGAGCACGAACCCGCCCGTTGCCGTCACCGCGATCGAGTTGGCGATATCGGCGCCCGAACCGAGGTCGGTGCGCGTCGCGCCCGCATGCCCGAATCCCGTCGCGAGGTCGCCGTTGCCGTGCACGCGGACGATCGTGAAGCGCGGGAGCGTGCCGAACTCGGCGTAGCCGCCCGCGACGATGTCGCCGCCCGGCATGACCACGAGGTCGTTCACCTGCTCGGCCCCGGCCGAGAGGTTCATGATCTGCCTGCCGTCCCCGGCGAACGCAGGATCGAGCCTCCCGTCCGGTTGGAGCCGGGCGAGTGCGGACCGCATCGTGGCGCCGTTGGACACGTACCCGCCGATGTCGACGGCACCCGACGGGGCGAAAGAGACCGCGTTCGCGGCCTCCTGCTTGCCGAGGTTGACGGT
>JALYLP010000717.1 GCA_030774195.1 Actinomycetota bacterium
GGGTACAGAACGAACGTCGGAGTGCTCGAGGAGTTCGTGGCTCGGGCGGGTCGCGCTGTCGACAGGTACCGGACCAGCGCGAAATCGGAGTCCGTCTTGGAGCGCGCGGCGGACCCCGCCGCGTAGATGCGGTCATCGGCACCCACCGTGACGACGCTCGCGAGCGAAGCGTCGAAGCCCGAGCCGAAGTCGATCGTGCTGATCCCGTTCGTCCCGAAGCTCGTGTCGGGAGTCCCGTCGCGCAGGAAGCGGACGACACTGAAGCCTGGACTCGCCGCCACGGTGACGATCTCACCGTTCGGCAGGATCGCGATGCGTGCTCCGGCTTCCCGCTGGATCGTCGCCGAAGTGACCAGCCCGCGTTCTCCGAACGAGCGATCGAGGGTGCCATCGGGCTTGTAGCGGGCCAAGGCGAACTTCGAGCCGCTCGTCCCCGTCACGACGATCTTCCCGTCGGGCTGGATCGCAACGCCGAATGCCGCACCGCCGATGTCGGCAACCTGCCCATCCGTTCCGAACGCCGGGTCGAGGGTGCCGTCCGTGTCGTAGCGGGCAAGTGCGAAGCTTCCCGCTCCGTAGCCGGCAGCTAGGACCTTCCCATCCGGCTGGATCATCATGTCCCAAGGATCGTCTCGGTTCTTGAAGGCCGTCGTGACCGTGCCGTCTCCCCCGAACGACGTGTCCAGCGTGCCGTCGGCGTTGAAACGGGCGAGCGCGAAGTCGGCCGCCCCGGCCCCGCTCGAGGGACCGGCCACGACGATCTTCCCGTCGTCTTGGACCGCGACGTTCCTGGCGAAGCTGCCCGTCGGCGCGAAGTTCATCATGACCTTCCCGCCGTCCCCGAACGTGGGGTCGAGCGTGCCGTCGGTGTTGTACCGGGCGAGCGCGAACGCGTTGTAGAGGCCGGCGGCCCCCGCTGCCACGATCTTCCCGTCGGCTTGGATCGCGACCCCGAAGGCGACGTCCTTATTGCCCGTGAAGTCGGTGGTGACCGTGCCGGCGTCGCCGAACGTCGTGTCGAGCGTCCCGTCGGTGTTGTAGCGCACCAGCGCGAACTCCGCGTCGTCGCCCGAGCCGCCTGCGAGGGCCCGCTCCTAGCGTTGGGGCCAGCAAGTGCGCACGACTGGAGAAGTAGGACCGTGGGGCCCGCGAGGCCAGGAGCCCTTAGGCCCGTAGGCGCTAGCGCGAGCGCTAGAGGAATCGCGAACCTCTGACCTCTTCCAGAGGGATGCGGTGCATCTGAGTTGTGGGGCCAAACCCAGCCACCCCGACTTCGACAAACGATAACTACTGTCCTTATCCCAGAGTGGTTCCGGATGACTGCGGAGGTCGAGACCTCTGGTGTCAAGGAAAAAACGCGCACCGCCCGAGCAGCCCGTCCGCACGTGGGAGGCCGGGTCGCGATGTCACACGAGCACCGCCCAGGACCCTCTGGTTCGGTCGCCTCCGAGCCCCAGCGCCCTCACCTTCGCGGCCGTAGGTACTGCAGGTCCGTTCGACGTATTCCCCCCTGGTTCCTTCCGAAGGTAACCTCACGTTCGGCCACTGAGCACCAGTCAACGAGTTCTCGCCGCCCGTGTCGCCGAGCCGCGGCAGCAATCTACGTCAAGCTGACATGTCGGTGAATATCACCGCAGCCATGACACTGTCGAGGGTGACCTCTTCTTCCCGGACACCCTCACGAACGGCTCGATGGCGTTGGTTACCCTGCGTCGGTCGCCCAGGAACGGGGTGTGTTTCTTGCCGGGAAGCCGAAGCAGTTCAGCTCCCGCGATGTGCTCCGCGATGAAATGGTTCTCTTCCGGCTGTCGTGCTCATGGTGCAAGACCATCGCAGGGACGCGAATCGCCGGAAGCGCGTCTCGCACGTCGATCCCAATACATCGCACACCACGGCGGCTCCTGGACTCATCGCGCGGCGCGAGAGCGCGGTCAACCATCGGATCAACGACTCGTCGATCATCTCGGGCCACGTCCGGCGGACGAGGTCTTCGGTGGCCCACCCGCGTCGAAGGCGCCGCTACGTCGCCAGCGGGTGTGTTCCCCAGTCGGGGCCGTTCTCGAAGTCCGGCGTATCGGTGATCTGGACGACGTTAGAGCCGTCGCTGTTAGCGGTGTAGAGGTCCTCTTGACCGTTGAGGAACATGCAGAACACGATCCTGGTCCCGTCCGGCGACCAGTCGGGCTCGAACGCGAAGTAGGGGTTGGTGCCCGTCTGGAGACGGATCAGGCGGGTACCGGAGCCGTCGGGGTGAACCATGAACAGC
>JALYLP010000718.1 GCA_030774195.1 Actinomycetota bacterium
CCGCATGAGCCAAGACCCCAGTCAGACGCCCGCGCCGGGCGTGGTCCAGGCGATCCCGGTCGGCACGGAGCCCGAGCAGGCCCCGGCGCCCGGAACCGAGACGATCACCGAGCCGGCGAAGCTGCTCCGGATCGCCAGCATGGTCCGAGAGCTGCTGGACGAGACGCGACAGACGTCGCTCGACGAGCCGGGACGCAAGCGGCTCGCCGAGATCTACGGTCGCTCGGTCGGCGAGCTCGCGGGCGTCCTCTCCGGGGACCTCCGCGACGAGCTCGCGTCGCTCGCTCCTCCGATCGAGGACGGGGTCCCGACCGAATCCGAGCTCCGGGTTGCCCAGGCCCAGCTGGTCGGCTGGCTCGAGGGCCTGTTCCACGGGATCCAGGCCGCGATGTTCGCGCAGCAAGCCGCGGCGCGGGCGCAGTTCGAGGAACTCCGGCGCCGCGGGCTGCTGGCGCAGAATCCTCAGGGCGGCCCCGCGACCCAGGAGAACGAGCGGACGCCCGGACAGTACCTCTAAGGCACCCCGACCGGTCCCCCCGTCGCACCGCCGCCCATCCGTGCCGGAGTTAGCGCTTCCCCGGCGAGGCGCAGAGCGAGGTACACCGGCATGATGGAGATCAACAGGACGATGAGCCCCACGACGTAGACAGCCCCGAGGTTCACTGGACGCTGGATGTTGTTGTAGATCCATAACGGCAGCGTCTGTTTCGTCCCTGCCAGATAAAGCGTCACAACGATCTCGTCGAAGGACAGCCCGAACGCGAGCAGTCCACCCGCGACGAGTGCCGTCCGCATCGTCGGGAGCGTCACATGCCAGAACGTCTGGACTCCGTCTGCGCCGAGATCCATCGACGCTTCGATGATCGACGGCGACGTGCGCCGAAGGCGCGCGATCACGTTATTGAAGATCACCACAACGCAGAACGTCGCGTGGCCCACGATGATGGCCGGCATCCCGAAGCGGATGAACGGAACCGCGTCGACCATGGACGAGAGGGCAAGGGCCGTGACGATCCCAGGAAGCGCGATCGGGAGGACGAACGCGAACGAGATGGCCTCTCTGCCGAAGAAGCGGTACCGGTGGATAGCGAACGCCGCTAGCGTGCCGAGCACCAGCGCAAGGAGCGTCGCGAAGATCCCCGCGACCAGCGAGTTCGCGAGGGCAGCCCGGATGCCAGGAGCGACGTTCGGATCGCTCCACACGACCCGGAACCAATGAAACGTGAACAGATCAGGTGGAAACGACGGGATACGGTCCTTGTTGAACGCATAGACACCGATGACGAGCAGGGGCACATACAGGAACGCAAGCACGAACCATGTCCAGATGCGGGTCAGCACGCGGACACCCTTCGGGTCCATCTACAAGGCCTCGAACGCGCCCGTCCTTCGGGCGAGCATCAAGTAGATAGCGACGATGACGATCGGGATGACGGCGATCGTCGCGGCGAGTGGCCTGTTGTTCAGCGTCCCGGTCAGAGCGAAGATCGCGTTCCCGAGGAAGATGCCCTTACCAACCAGCGTCGGCGTCAGGTAGTCGCCGAGCGTCAAGGAGAAGGTGAAGACCGACCCGGCGACGACACCCGGGAGGGCGAGCGGCAACACGACGTTCCGGAACGTCGTCCACGCACGCGCACCCAGGTCGCCCGACGCTTCGATGTAGGAACTGGGAACACGTTCCAGCGCGGCATAGATCGGCAGCATCGCGAAGGGGAACCAGAGGTAGCAGAAGGTGATCCAAACGGCGATGCTCGACCCCGTCAGATCGACACCGAACCGGGCGAGCAGCTCGTGGATCGGTCCGCCTCCTTCAAGAAGGGTCTTCCACGCGAACACCCTGATCAGGTAGTTCGCCCAGAGCGGGATGGTTACGGCGAGCAGCAGTCGTGTCCTCACCCTCGGCTGAGCGATCCGGGCCGCGTAGTACGCGAACGGGAAAGCGAAGAAGAGGTCGGCGACGGTCACGGCTATCGCCATGCCGAGCGTCCGAACCGCAATGCGGTAATAGGTCGTCGTCGACCAGAAGACGCTCTTATACGTCGAGAAGTGATTGAACTTGTGGAGGACACGCGTCGTGAGGGGATCCACTCGCCAGAACGAGTTGGCCAGGAGAAGGATCAACGAGATCAGGTAGACGAGGAGGATCCATCCGAGCGGCCCACCCAGCGTCAGCCACAGCCGAGCACGCGGGTGCCGGTACAGGGCCGCCGACGCGCGTCGGATCGGCCCTTCCCGGGTAGCTCGTTCGGTCGTTGCCATCGGTCGGGAAGACGCGGGGCCGAACGAGTCCGGCCCGAAACGTCTGAGATCGTCAGCAGCCCTAGCCGCCGCCTCCACGGATCTCGAGCCACTTCTCGGTCCACGCGTTGTAGTCGGTACAGGTCTGCGAACCATCTGGACAGACACCGAGGGGTGTCTTCCACAGGTAGACGCTCTGCAGGAACTGATCGTCCCCGCAATGGTAAGCGGCCGCCGCATCGCCGAGATCCTTGTTCAGCTTCGTGCACGACCCCGTGTTCGAGGGCGTCGCTCCGTAGAACTCGGCCACCTGCGTCTGCACGTCGGGCTGCAGCGAGTAATCCATCCACTTGAGCATGCAGTTCGGGTGTTGGGCATGCGACGACATCATCCAGGTGTCGGCCCACCCGGTGACCCCTTCCGAGGGGATGACGTCGGCGACCGTCACCTTCCCTGCGGCCTGGACGTACTGCTCGTTCACGGGCCAGGCCGTGCCGATCACCATGTCACCTGAGTTGAAGCCCTTGATCTCGTCGAGGTAATACGCCCAATACTTCCCGATCATCCCAGCCTGCTGCTTCAACAGGCTGGTTGCCGCATCGAGCTGATCCGAGGTGAGCTCGTAGGGGTCGGTGATGCCGAGGTCGGGCTGATGCGTCTTCAGGTACAGCGCCGCGTCGGCGATGAAGATCGGACTGTCGTACGCCGTGATCTTGCCGGCATACGGAGAGCTCGGATCGAACGTCACGTCCCAACTCGTCGGGGCGGGCTTCACCACGTCGGTGTTGTACATCAGGAAGTTCGGCCCCCACATGTATGGGACCCCGTAGTGGACCCCATCCACCGTGTTGTGCGCGGGGGCTTGCAAGGACTGCATCACGTTCGCGTACTGAGGGAACTGCGAGATGTCGATCGACGTGACATCGCCGTTGGCGATCAGCCTGTTCGTCGCATCACCGGATGCCGACACACCGTCGTAAAGGGTCCCGCCTCCCTGCCGCATGTAGTTGACCATGTCATCGGACGTGTTCGCATACTTGATCGTCACGTTGCAGCCGGTGTCTTGTTCGAACGGCTTCACCCAGTCGTCTTCCGTGTAACCCTGCCAGGCGATCAGGTCGAGCGAGCCCTCTCCCTTGAGATCCGCGATCGATGTCGTCGCAGCCGAGGTTGACCCACCGGCGCCTGGGCTCGTCGATGTCTCGCTGCCACACGCGGCTACGACGAGCGCCAGCGCCGCCATGACGGCACACGCCGTCGTCAGTTTCCTCATGATGCCTGTGCCTCCTCCTGGTCCATGGACCCTTCCAGTGCGCCCGCGGGCGCCTCCACCGGTCGGTTGTTGCTCCGGCGCCAGATCAGTCGCACGGCCTTGCCGCGCACCTGCAGCGCCTCCATCGAGCTCGTCGCGAGGTTCTGCTGCATCACGACGAGCGAGCCGCCCGCATCGAGCTCGACGATGTACCGGGTGGTGGCTCCCAGGTACACGACCTCGCGCACGTGGCCGGTCGCGGTGCAGGAGTCACCGTCCACGGGCTCGTCGAGCTCGTGCATCGAGATCTTCTCGGGACGGATCGTGAACGGGTGCGGGTCGCCAGCGATCGCCGCGGCCGCCTCGCCCTCCAGCACATTGGAGACACCGACGAACCCGGCGACGAAGCCCGTCGCCGGCCGCTCGTAGACGTCCGCCGGCGACCCCACCTGCTCGATGCGGCCGCGATTGAACACCGCGAGGCGGTCACTCATGGTGAGCGCTTCCTCCTGGTCGTGCGTGACGTAGATGAATGTGAGCCTGACCTCTTCCTGGATCTCCTTCAGCTCGATCTGCATCGCCTGACGGAGCTTGAGATCGAGCGCACCCAGCGGCTCGTCGAGCAGCAGGACCTTCGGGCGCATCACCAGAGCCCGCGCGAGCGCGACCCGCTGTCGCTGGCCACCGGAGAGTTGGGCCGGCTTGCGTTCACCGAACTCCGGGAGGCGCACCATCTCCAGGGCATCCGCGACGAGCCGGCGCCGCTCGGCCCGCGGAACCTTGCGCACCATGAGGCCGTAGCCGACGTTGTCGGTAACGGTCATATGCGGGAACAACGCGTAGTCCTGGAACACGGTGTTGACCTCGCGCTCGTAGGGAGCGAGACCGGTGACGTACCGACCGCCAAGCGCGATCCGGCCTTCGGTCGGGGACTCGAACCCTGCGATCATCCGCAGGCACGTGGTCTTGCCCGACCCGGACGGGCCTAGCATCGAGAAGAACTCCCCCTCGCGAACGTCCAGGTCAACCCCGTCCACCGCGACCACGTCACCGAACCGCTTCACCACGCCCTCCAACCGGACGGCGGGAGCTGGCGGAACTGGCTCGACGTCGGACAGATCGGCCTCCAGGGACGGGGACGCCGCACATCTTGCACGCCGCGACCGCGCCGGTGCAACACACATGCCCGGCGAGCGACGTTCCCTATGCGCCGATCCGACGGGTCCGAAGGGGGCTAATCCATGGTCCGGACCGTCGCGGCGAGGCCTCGGGTGAGGTACCCCGGGAGGCCGGGACCCTCATAGATCAGGGCCGTGTAGACCTGGACCGCAGCCGCCCCGGCGTCCAGGCACCGCCGGGCGTCATCCGCGGTGAAGATCCCACCGCACGCCACCACCGGCAGCTCACCGCCGGTCGCGTCGACCACCTCGGCGACGATCCGCGGGGTCTCAGCGGTGAGCGGGCCGCCCGACAGCCCGCCTCGGCCGGTCGACATCCGTGCGTCGTTCACGGGCACCGTGTTCGTGCAGACGATCCCCGAGGCGCCGGCGCCCCTGGCGGCGGCCGCCATCGACACCGAGCTCGCCCCCTGCTCGCGGTCGGACGACGGTGGGATCTTGACGAAGAGCGGCTTCGAGGTGCGAGCACGCAGCGCCCGCACGAGCTCACCGGTGTGCGAGCTCGCGTGTTCCCATCCCGCGTTCGGGCTGCTGGCGTTGAGCTCGATGCCGTCGACGAACGGCTCGAGCAGCTCCGCCGTCGCCACCGCGTCCGCGACCGACTCGTCCGCGATCGAGACGAACCGAGGGGCGGTCCGGGCCGTCCGCGTGAGGTTCCGCGCGACCGCCTCCGCACCGGGGTTCGGCATCCCCATCGCGTTCACGATCGCGCGTCGCTCCGGGTCCCGCGCGATCCGCGGATGGGGATTCCCTCGGCGCGGCGCACGCGTCACGGTCCCCCCCACGACGTACCCGAACCCGAGCGACCCCAACGCGTCGAGGTGGGCGCAGGTCTTGTCGAACCCGGCCGCGAGCCCGACGGGGTTCCGAAGCGAGATCCCCGCGAGGGTGGTCGTCAGCGCCGGATCGTCCACGACGCCGCCGATCGTCCGCCACGGGAGCGGCAACCGCAGCAGATGGAGCGCCAGGCGATGGGATCGTTCGGGCTCCATCGAGAAGAACACCCGGCGGCCGGCGGCCTCGTACCAACCCATCGGTCGCCCATACTAGGCCGCGTGAACGAGGATCTCGTGCGCCGCATGGTCGAGGCGTCGGAGCTCCACGGCGACTTCGTGCTCTCTTCCGGAGCGACCTCCACCGTGTACTTCGACAAGTTCCGATTCCTCACACGGCCCGATCTGCTGGATCGGGTCG
>JALYLP010000719.1 GCA_030774195.1 Actinomycetota bacterium
ATCGCAGACGGGGCAGCAGCTCCTGGAAGAGGATCTTCGTCTCCAGTCGCGCGAGGTGCGCCCCCAGACAGAAGTGCGGCCCTCCGGGTCCGAACGTGACGTGGTCGTTCGGCGTCCTCATCACATCGAACCGGTAGGGATCGGGGAAGACCTCCTCGTCGCGATTGGCGCTGATGTACCAGGTCACGACCTTGTCGCCCGCCTTGATCTGCTGACCCCGCAAGTCCACATCTCTGGTCGCGGTTCTCCGGAAGTGCATCACCGGGGTCGCCCAGCGAAGGATCTCTTCCACCGCTCGGGGGATCCGGTCGGGGTCATCCTGGAGGAGCTGCAGCTGATCGGGGTGCTCGGCGAGGGCGAGCATGCCGGAGCTGATCGTATGACGGGTCGTCTCGTTGCCGGCGATCAGCAAGAGCGCGAAGTAGTTGTGGTATTCGCGTTCGTTGAGGGCGCCCTCGTTCTGGGCGGCGACGAGAGCCGCGATCACGTCATCCGCCGGCTCCGCGAGGCGTAGGTCGCGCTGGCGGTCGGCGTACGCGAAGACCTTGCGCGCCGTCGGCGAACGGAACGGCAGCAGCCGGTATTCCTCGGTGTCCTCGCGGCCGACCACCGCGGCGGAGAGGTCGGGGTCCTGGTTCGCGATCATCTGATCGCCCCACTCGATCAGGGCCGGTGCATCCTCTTGGGGCACGGTGAAGATCGAGCAGAGGAACCGGATCGGGAGCTCGCGGCTGATCTCGCTGACGAAGTCGAACGGCTCACCCGAGGCGAGGGCGCGGTCGAGCACGCCCCGCGCGACGTCGCGGATCCAGTCCTCGTAGACACCGACGCCGCGCGCACTGAATCGCTTCGAGCAGATCTTCCGCATCTGCGTGTGCCGCGGCGGATCCGTCTCGAGCATCGAGTTCCGGATACCGAGCTGTTCCTCGTCAAGCTCCTCCAAGCCAACGGCGCCGATCTCGGAGGAGAAGGTCTCCCAGTCCATGTGGACGGCGGTGAGGTCGTCGTGCCGCGTGATGGCCCAGAACCCCCGGTTCGGTGGCTGCTCGGGATGCCAGACGACGGGATGGTCGTGGCGGAGCCGGTCGAACCACTCGAACGGTATCCCCTCGACGTAGTGATCGGGGTTCGCGAGGTCGATCTGTCCGAGCTCGTCGATCATGCCTCAGACGGTACCTCCGGGCGCGGCCTTCGCCTCCACGGCCTTCTTCAAGCTCCGTAGCGAGGTCATGGCATCCTTACGGATCGCCGGGTAGGCGAGGGCGAAGACGAGGGGACTGATGCTCCCCGTGACGTGCTTCGACAGGGCCGTCCCGCTGCCGTTGGACCGCAACGTGTAGTCGTTCTCGTACCAGGAATCCTTCTTACCTTCTTGATGCTGATCCGAGCGGATCGAGAACTCACGCGGTCGGTCGAACTTCGTGACGGAGATATCCGCGGACACCGCCTTGCCCGTGAAGATGCCGCTCGAGCGGTACGTGGCGGTCGGGCCGGGTCCTTCACCGTTCGTCTGCTGCATCGTCATCTTTGACTTCGGATTGGCCCACGCTGGGTGCCGCTCCACGTGCGAGAGCTCTTCGAAGATCAGCTCGGGCGGCGCGTCGATCTGGATCGTGAACTCGGGCATGGCCCCTCCTTCCGGCGGCCGCCTCGGCGGCGGCGTTCACCGTGTTGACGAACCGGCGGATGCGGTTCCGACAGCGAGCCTAGAAGAACGGGGTGTAGAAGGCGAGTTCCCAGTCGGTGGGCTCTTTCGTTGCCGGGTCCCCGACCGCCTCGAGGTACCGCTTCCATTCGGCACGCTTGAGCTCCGTGAACGCATCAACCAGCGGCCACCCCAATGCCTCGCACATCTTGGCATCGCTTCGCATCGCCTCGACGGCCGCCTCGAGGTTGTCGGGTGCGTGGATCGAGGCCGCCGGCGGATCGCCGACGGGCTGCGGGGCTTGGAGCGCCATGCCGCCCTCGACCCCGAAGCGACACGCATGCAGCAGGGTCGCAGCCGCCAGGTACGGGTTGCATGCGCCGTCCGGGACGCGGTTCTCGAGGCGGGTCGACGCTCCCCGCTCCGGTGAGATCCGGACGGCGACGGTGCGGTCATCGTGACCCCAGTTCGCCCAGTACCCGTTCATCATGTCGGGGAGCAGGCGCTTGTACGCGTTGACGGTGGGCGCGCAGATCGCGGCCGTCCCCTCGTGGTGGGTGAGCATGCCCGCCATGGCGTGGCGCGCCAGGTCGGTCAGACCCTCCGGGTCGGCCTCGTCGTAGAGCGCGTTCCGCCCATCGGCGTCTCGGAAGCTGATGTTCACGTGGAGCCCCGACCCGCCGCGATCGGTGAAGGGCCGACCGAGGAAGGTGGCCCGGTGTCCCGCGCGGGTGGCGATCTCATGGGTCAGGACTCGGAACAGGAACGCATCGTCCGCGGCCGCGACGGCGTCGCGGTAGCGGATGTTGACCTCGAACTGCGAGTCGTCGAACTCCGTACACCAGGCCTCGACGTCCATCTGGCTCTCCGTGGCCGCGCCGACGATCCGGTCCACGATGCCGTCCGGATCGACGGCCGTGCCGGTGCCGTAGACGCGGGACCCCGGCGTGACCAGCGGTAGCCAGCCTCCCTCGCCGTCGGGACGCAAGAGGTAGAACTCGAACTCGAACGCGATCTGCGGTTCGAGACCCAGCGCCCTCCACGGCTCGACCGCGCGCTTCAGGGCTCCCCGAGGGTCGACGGGTAGGGGACCGTCGCGGTCGAAGAGCTCGCCGATGCCGATCGTCGTGTCGGGCTCCCAACCGGGCCGGAGCGACGACTCGTCGAGCCTGGCCTCCAGGTCCGGCAGGCCCACATCGAACGCGAGCCCGGGGATAGGAAGGATCTCCCGGTCGAACGTCAGTGGGAACGTCGCCAGGCAGAAGTTCGCCTTTCCGCGCGCCTGCCAGTCACCGTAGAGGTACTTGCCTCGCTCGATCCCGTGCAGGTCCGACCACAGGAGCCTGAGGCGGTTCCCTACGTCGCCCATCCGTCGAGCTCTCCTTCCTCAACCCCGGCGCGGCGCACGCACGCCGCGGAACTCCCAGTCTCCGCCGAGGGCGGTCGAGACGACCTCTTCGGACGCGCTCGGCTGCGCGCCCACGTCCTCGCGGATCGGGACGTCGCCCTCGACGATCGTGTTGCGAAGGGTCCCGAGTCCCTCGACCTCGACCTCCACGACATCTCCGGGCTCGACGGGACGCGAATGGGCCGGCGTGCCGGACAGGATGACGTCGCCGGGCTCCAGGGTGATCGTCCGCGCGAGGTCGGCGATCAGGTAGTGCATATCCCAGATCATCTCGTCGGTGTTCCCGGCTTGCGCGGTTGCGCCGTTGACCCGCGTCTCGATCGCCTTGTCGTGGAAATCCCAGTCGTCCACCAGGCCCGGTCCGAGTGGGCACAGCGTGTCCGAGCCCTTCACTCGCAGCATCGAGCCTGCATCCGTGTCACGGAAGTCGTGGAGGCCGAAGTCGTTCGCGATCGTGAAGCCGCGGATGAACGACCCGGCGTCGTCCGAGCCGATGTGCCTCGCCTGCCGACCGATCACGATCGCGATCTCGCCCTCGTAGTTCAGGAATCGGCACCGGGGTGGCCGTACCACCTCTCCGTCGTGCGCGTTCAGCGCCGAGATCGGCTTGTGGAAGTAGGTCGGGGCTTCGCCGAGCCGCACCTGGAACTCCGCCCGCCGGCTCTCGTAGTTCAGGTGCACGCAGATGACCTTGGTCGGCTCGACGGGAGGTACGTGCTCGCATCCATCGACCGGGAGGGTCCGCCCGTCGGGCGCGATCAGCACAT
Source organism: Actinomycetota bacterium (assembly GCA_030774195.1). GTDB lineage: Bacteria > Actinomycetota > UBA4738 > UBA4738 > HRBIN12 > AC-51. The sequence continues at coordinate 3,821 of JALYLP010000719.1, forward strand.
CGCCGTCGCGCGTCACCGGCGTCGGCACCCCGTCTACCAGAACCCGTCGCGTCTCCACCGGCGGTAGGATAGGCCGCGTGCCGGATCTGAGCGGGTTCTTCACGCCGCGCTCCCCCGAGGGGCGCGCCTCCATCATCCCGGCCCCGCCGTGGCACTACTCCGGCGATGTTCTCACGCTCGAGTACCGGGCGGAGCCGGGTGCGGTGGCCGCCTGGCTGCCCACGGGCGTCGAACCGGCCGACGATGAGCCCGACGCCGTCGCCCTGGTCTTCGCCGACTGGCAGTCGTCTTCCGAAGGCGGCCAGGAGCTGCTCGATCCGGTGCGTTCGCAATACAAAGAATGCTTCGTCGTCGTCCGCTGCCGCTATCGCGGGGAGACGTACTCCCGGTGCATCCTCATCTGGGTCGACAAAGACTTCGCGCTGGCGCGCGGGTGGTTCCAGGGGTATCCGAAGAAGTTCGGCTCCATCTGGATGACGCGTCCGGTCACGGTGGGACGAGCCGGCCCCCGGCTCGAGCCGGGCGGTTCGTTCGGAGCGACGCTGGCGGCGAACGACCGACGTCTGATCGACAGCCGGTTCACGATCGAGCGCGGGTCCAACACCGGAGGATTCGTCAACGCTCTGCCGATGTTGCACTCGCGCTGGATGCCCTCGATCGACGCCACGGGATCCGACGTGCTGGACGAGATCGTGACGCTGCGCTCCCGCGACGTGGAACTAGGGCCGGCGTTCACCGGATCCTTCGAGCTCACGCTTCACGACGCGCCCGGAGAGGAGCTCTCCTCTCTGGCACCGGTCGAGCCGATCGCCGGGTACTGGCGCCAGGTCGGTGCCACATTCGCGGGCGGCGAGCACCTGGCGTGACGCCTCGCGGCGGCTCGCGGGCGATGCGATAGCCTCGCGGGGCGTATGCGACTGCTCCGATTCCGTCACGGCGAACGCATCTCGACGGGCGCCGTCCAACCGGGTTCGGACATGGTGCAGGTGATAGCCGGCACGTTCTTCGAAGATCCGCTCCCCACCGGGGAGGAAGTGTCGATCGACGACGTCATGTTGCTCGCGCCCGTCCTGCCATCGAAGCTCGTCTGTGTGGGGAAGAACTACGCGGCGCACGCTGCGGAGTTCGGGATGGAGGTGCCGGAGGAGCCCCTGTTGTTCCTCAAGCCATCGACCGCGGTCATCGGACCGGGCGATCCCATCCGGCTGCTCCCCATCAACGAGCGGACGGATTACGAGGGCGAGCTTGCCGTCGTGATGGGCCGCCTTGCGAGGAACGTGCGGGCCGAGGACGCCTCCCGGTTCATCCTCGGGTTCACGTGTGCGAACGATGTCACGCTGCGAGACCTCCAGCGACCGGACGATCAATGGACCAGAGCCAAGGGCTTCGACGGGTCGTGCCCGCTCGGACCGTGGATCGAGACGTCGGTCGACCCGACCGATGCCTTCGTTGAGACGAGGTTGAACGGCGACGTCGTGCAGCGCGCGAGCACCGCGGAGATGGTGTTCGGCGTGGCCGAGCTGATTGAGTACATCACCACGTTCATGACGCTCCTCCCCGGGGACGTCCTGCTGACCGGGACCCCCGAGGGCGTGGGGCGGGTGCGGTCGGGCGATGTCGTCGAGGTGGAGGTCGAAGGGGTTGGAACCCTCCACAACGGGGTGACGGGGCCGTGACGGTCCGCTGCCGGTTCGCCCCGGCGCCGTCCGGATCGTTGCATGTGGGGAACGTCCGCAGCGCGCTCTTCTCGTGGTTGTGGGCGCGACGGAACGATGGGGTCTTCATCCTGCGGGTCGAGGATACGGACGCGTCCCGCGTGACCGAGGAAGCGTTCCGGGGGGTGCTCGACGATCTTCGATGGCTCGGTCTGGATTGGGACGAGGGACCGGAGGTCGGCGGCCCGCACGGGCCCTACCGGCAATCCGAGCGGCTCGGGATCTACCGAGACATGGTCGATCGCCTCCTCCACCAGGGCGACGCGTACCGGTGCTACTGCACCGAACAGGAGTTGGAGGAGCGCAAGAAGGCGGCGCTCGCCCGCGGCGAGCCGCCCGGCTACGACGGCCGGTGTCGGACGCTCACGGATGCCGAACGCGCGGCCTTCGTCGCCGAAGGCCGCACGTCCGTCGTCCGGTTCCACATGTCCGAGCGTGAGTGGATCGTGCACGATCTCGTGAAGGGCGAGGTGCACTGGTCCCCGGGCGATCTCCGGGACTTCGTCCTACAGCGCTCGGACGGCTCGCCCGTGTTCCTGCTTGCCGTCGCGGTGGACGACATGTTGATGGCCGTGACCCATGTCGTTCGCGGCGACGACCTGCTCGCGAGTGCGCCGCGGAACGTGGCGGTGATCCAGGCGCTGGGCGGCGAACCGCCGGCCTACGCGCACCTGCCGCAGGTCGTCGGTCCCGACCGCAAGCCGCTGTCCAAGCGCCACGGCTCGACGAGCGTGGAAGCGTTCCGGGAACAGGGGTTCCTCTCGGAAGCGCTGGTCAACTATCTCGCGCTGCTTGGTTGGTCCCCGGGGGACGATCGCGAGATCGTTCCGCGCGAGGAGCTGATCAGACTGTTCGACCTGGCGCGCGTGTCGAGCAACCCGGCCGCGTTCGACATCGAGAAGTTGACCTGGATGAACACCCACTACGTGCAGCAGCTCGACGACGACGAGCTCGCGGCCCGGACCGTGCACTTCCTCGCCCAGGCCGGGCTCGGGGTCGACCCCGTGACGCTCCGCAAGGCCATGCCGATGGTGCGAGAACGGATCCATACGCTCCGTGACGCCGTCGACCTGCTCACCTTCCTCTTCTCCGACGACGTCACGCCCAACGAGAAAGCCGCCAACCTGATCGCGAAGGCTCCGGAGGGCTACCTCAAGGAGGCGGCGGATGCACTCGATGGTCTTGCGAGATGGGACGCCGAACAGATCGCCGCGACGCTCGACGCGCTCGCGCAACGGGCGGGGCTCAACCGAACGAAGGGCTGGCAGCCGATCCGCGCGGCGGTCACGGGTTCGAACGTGTCGCCGCCGCTGCCGGAGTCGCTCGAACTACTCGGGCGCGAGCGGACGGTCGCCAGGATCAGGGCGGCCGCGCGATGATCCGTGCCGTCGCCGGCCTGGTTGCGGTGCTCTCGCTGGTCGCTGGGGCCGGGACCCCACCGGCGAGTGGCACCGTGCCCGACGCAACTTCCTTCACGCTCGCCGGGCTCCGACCACCGATCGTCTGGAAACCGATCCCGTTCGGGTACCGACGGAAGTCCGAGATGGCCGCCTACTCGAAGCGGCACTACGGACAGCACACGTGGCGACTGCGGGATCCGAAGGTCATCGTCGAGCATTACACCGACGGAACGACTTGGCAGGGTGCATGGAACACGTTCGCGGCCAACTCGGTGCATAACGGGGAGCTCCCGGGCACCTGCGCCCATTTCATCATCGACAGGGACGGAACGATCTACCAACTGGTCCGGCTGTGGGTCCGGTGTCGCCATGCCGTGGGGATGAACTACACGGCGATCGGCATCGAGCACGTCGGGACGAGCGATCAGATGGTGCTCGGCGACGCGGCGCAGATGCATGCGTCCTTGCGACTGACGCTCTGGTTGATGGCGAGGTACCACATCAACATCGGCAACGTGGTGGGGCACAACGAGACGTTGTACAGCCCGTATCGACTGGAGCTCTACCCGTCGTGGCAGTGCCTCGTGCACGCCGACTTCCCGCACTGGGCCATGAAGAAGTACCGCATGCGCCTCCGCGACCTGGCCAGCGGACGAGGCGTGCCGGTCGGCAAAGGGCCGGTGTGGACCAACAAGTATGGGTGCTGACGACCTCGGAGCCCGGTCCTTGCCTGCGAAGGGCCGGAGAGGCAAGATGGCGCTGAGGGGGTCTGGATGGCGAAGGTCCTCACGTTGCCCGAGCGCCAGGACGCTCAGGGCGGATGGCATCAGGTGCTCCGGGAGGTCTGCTACGGGTGCGGCTGCCGCTACCTGTTCGCCGAGGACGACCGCGATCTCGTGTGGGAACCCGGACGCGAGGTGCAGCGCGGGTGTACCGACGAGCTCTGCGAATGTCACAGCGCGCCGGTGATCGGCGAACGCCGAGACTGACGACTCAGATCCTCGTCCGCATCACCAGGATCTGGACGATCGCGGCCTGATCGATCGTCGGCGTCCGGTCGTAGCTGCCGACCCCTCCTCGGGTGAACAGCCCCGATCCGGGGTCGAGCGCCTCACGCAGGAGACGGTCGACGTAGGAGGCCAGCAGGCTCGAGACTTCGGGCCGGATCGTCGGAACGGTCAGTAGGGCGCGGAACCAGATCGCGAGGAACGGCGGCGGTTCGTGCCACAGTCGCTCGCCCCTGAACACGGCGAGCGACGAGCGGGCGGTGGCGTTCGCTTCGTTGATACGTCCAAGCATGCGGAGCGCGGCGACGGAAGCTCCCTGGTTGTAGCTGAACACCGCCGGCCCGACCAGCCCTCCGTCGACGTTATCCGCGTAGAGCCCATCCGGGCCCCGGAGCGTCGCGTTCAGCCACTCCATCGCGCCGAGCGCGAAGGCATCGTCGCCCAGGCCGGAGGCGAGCCACGCCGCCGAAGCCGTGCTGCAGGTGTTCCGCGACGTCCCACCCTTGACCCAGAGGATCCCGCCGTCCGGGTCTTCGCCCGTCTTCACGAACGAAAGGAGCTCTCGAGCGAGCTCCGGGTCCGGGAGCGCGAGTGCGACAAGCCCGAGCCACGCGTTGTCGTCGAAGTAGCGG
>JALYLP010000720.1 GCA_030774195.1 Actinomycetota bacterium
GACCCTGGAGGTCCGGCGCTAGCAGTCGATAGCCCTCGAGGTGTTCGAACCAGGGGAAGAAGATGCTGCCATCCAGCCCCGGGCCGGCGTGAAGCAGGATGATGGGCGATCCCTCCCCGTACTCGTGCACGAACAGGGTCATGTTGTCGAGCTCGACGCGCATGCGTATCTCCTTCAGGTTGATAGGAAGGGCACGCGGTGCGCAGGTCCAGCGGCTAGTGCGGCGGCCGGTAAGGGGGCGTGCCCATGTGCATGTTCCGGATCATGGGTGGATCGCCTCCTTCCCAACTCAGGTGGAGTGCAGCGTAGCCTTCCGAACCAGAAGGGGTCAATCGCGCAGGAAGTGCAGACTGGCTGTTTTCCTTGCGATGGCAAGCGGGCCACCTCGCGGAATGAGCTGGACGAGGTTGTCAACGGTCCGGCGTTTCTCGCTCGCTACTGTGCTCCTGCGCTCGCAGACCCCGACCCACTCCTGAAGCAGTCGACCGCAGTCAGGTCGTACCGCCGAGCCGTCGGTGCGACTCCGCTCTCTGCAGACACCAACGAATCTTGCGCAACACTCCGCGTAACAACGCAGGGACACACACGGGTGCTGAGAGGTACTCACGGGTTCTTGATCCGAAGGTCACAATGCTCTGACCTGCACGTTCGTCTCGCCCTTACAAGGCGAAGGTCGGGGGTTCGAGACCCTCAGCGCCCACAAGGGTCCGCACATCTGAGGTGGTGGCGAGGGCCGCGCTCCCGCCCCGGCGAACGAGGTGCGCAACTGCGGACCGGATTGAGCAACCACCGATACGCGGCCTATCCTCCGCCGGATGGCCACTTGCCCTTCCTGCGGAACCGAGAACAAAGAAGGCGCGAAGTTCTGCAACGAGTGCGGGACCAAGATCCAGGCGGTCCCCGCGCGGGACCAGCGCCGCATTTGCACGATCGTGTTCTGCGACCTCGTGGGGTTCACCCAGCGCTCCGAGCAGCTCGACCCTGAGGACGTTCGGCGGTTCCTCGTTCCCTACTACGAGTTGATGCAGGAGGAGGTCGCCCGCTACGGCGGGGTGATCGACAAACTCTACGGCGACGGCGCGTTGGCGGTCTTCGGGGTGCCGATCGCCCATGAGGACGATCCTGAGCGCGCGATCCGGGCTTCGCTGAGGGTGCTCGAACGGCTTCCGGATCTCGGCCTTGATCTGCAGGCGCGGATCGGCGTCAACACCGGGGAGACCATCGTCTCGATCGATCATGCGTCGCGCGGAGATGCCCTCACGGGTGACACGGTCAACACGGCCTCGCGGATCCAGTCTGCGGCACCCGTGGGCACGGTGGTGGTCGGGGAACTCACCCACGCGGCTACCACACACGTCTTCGACTACGAGGTGCTTGAGCCCGTCGAGCTGAAAGGGAAAGCGGGGAAAATCCCGATCTTCCGACCGATCGCGCCCATCGCGTCGATCGGCGGAGAGCCTCCGCCGGACTTGACGCCGTTCCTGGGTCGAGACGCCGAGCTCGCTCGGCTGATCGACGCGTTCGAGACGTCGAGGAAGGGCAAGCTGACCTTCCTCACGATCATCGCCGAACCCGGCGTCGGGAAGTCCAGGCTCGTGCGGGAGTTCTCCCGGTACGTCGACGACCTGCCCGACCTGATCACCTGGCGGCAGGGCCGGTGCCTCCCCTATGGGGAGGGGATCTCGTTCTGGGCGTTGTCCGAGATCGTCAAGTCCCACGCTGGCGTCATGGACAACGACGACCAAGAGACGTTGTCGTCGAGGCTGGATCAGGTTCTGACCGAACCGGACGTGAGCACCCGCCGATGGATGAAGGATCGGCTGGCGCCCCTGATCGGACTCGAAACAACCACTGAACCCCCGGAACATCAGGAGCTCTTCACGGCCTGGCGCCGAGTCGTCGTATCGATCGCCTCGGCGGGGCCGACCGTCATCGTCGTCGAGGATCTGCATTGGGCGGATACATCACTGGTCGAGTTCCTGGCGTTCCTCGCGACTTCCGACACGCATCTCCCACTGCTCGTACTTGCCACCGCACGTCCCGAGGTCTCGGAACGTCATCCCGCGTGGCTTGACCGGGGTGACGAGCTGCGGCTAAGCCCGCTGCCCGGGGACGCGATGCGGGGGCTTGTCGAGTCCACTTTGACCGGAGCCTCTGACGCACTCATCGAGATCGTCGTGGAGCGAGCCGGCGGCTCCCCGCTCTATGCGGAGCAGTTCGCCGCGATGCGCCGCACGATGCCGATCGCGGGCGGTTCGGAGGACGACCTTCCCATTCCGCCGACCGTGCAGGCGCTGCTCGCTGCGCGGATAGACATGCTCCCCTCGGCGTTGAAGGACACGGTCCAGGATGCGTCGGTGATGGGGAAGTCCTTCTGGGCCGGCTCGGTGGCAGTGCTCGGCGAACGCGAGGCCGAGGACCTGGTGGCCCAACTTAGAGAGCTCGTCGCGCGCGAGCTGATCCGCCGCGAGGCCGCCTCGACGATCGAAGGCGAGGACGAGTACTCGTTCATCCACGCCCTCGTACGTGACGTCGCCTACGGCGAGTTGCCTCGCGCCTCGCGCGTGGCGAAGCACCGGACTGCCGCCGCCTGGATCACCGAGCGGGTCGGGCGACCGCTCGGTGAGGTCGCGGAGATCGTCGTGTCCCACCTGGACCGCGCGAAGGATGCAGCCGCGGCTGCGGGCCTCGTGGACGACGTAGCCACGACCGACGCCGATCTCGTCGAGGCGCTGCTTGACGCAGGTGCTCACGCCGAACGGATCGACATGCGGATCGCGGCCGAGCATCTGGGTCGGGCGGTCGACCTGCTCCACGAGGGCGATCCGAGACGAGCGTTCGTGCTGTCGTCGCTGGCCACCGCCGCAGCAGCGGCCGGTGACTTCAATAGGGCCGCACCGGCGTGTGAAGCTGCCATCGGGAGCGCACGGGCAGCAGGTGACCTCGACGCGATGGTGAAGGGCGTCCTTGCGAAGCTCGGCGTGTTGGAGGGTCTCGATCACGATCCCCTCGAGTTGCTCGAGGCCGCGTATGAGGATCTCCAGCGCTATCCCGCTGGCGAAGGGCTGCTCGCGATCGCCTCCAACCTCGCCTTGTACCAAGCCGGCTACGGGACCATCGATCGGGCGCTCTCGTGGATCGCTGAGGCGAAGCGGATCACGACGGAGATCGGAGCGTCGATCCCGAGCAGGCTCCTGGAAGCTGAGGGGATGGTGATGCTTGATCAGGGGAACCCTGCAGGGGAGGGCGTGATGCACGAGGCCTTCCAGGTCGCGCTCGACGCCGGCGCCATCGAGGATGCGGCGTGGGTCCTGAACGACACGGCTGCCAATCTCCCCGAGATATCGGGGTACGATGTGGCACTCGATGCGATCGTCGCGTCTCGAGCGTTCGCGCAGGACCACGGCTTCGACCCGTCCATGGGTGTCGACTACCTCCTTCATTGGGAGTACGAACTCGGCATGTGGGATCGCGTACTCGACGAGGTCCCCACGCTGCTGGAGCAGATGGCCGCTCTAGGTGCCGATCACGGGGTCGTGACGATCAAGGCCGTCGTCACGAGGATCTGCGCCGAACGGGGTGGCCGCTGGCTCGACCGCATCGATACGACGTTCCTGCACGACGACAGCGGCCCGCTCAACATGCGAATCGCTCGGGCTGGGATCCGGATGCGCCTCGCGGGTTCGGCCTCCCCATCGGACCTCGAACCGTTCGAAGAAGGTGTCGCCGCGGGTCTGACCTTCGGGGCCTCTCCGAATGAGATCGACGGCCTGATAGGCGTGGGCCGGCCAGACCTCGCGAGCTCCGTGTTCGAACGATGGGTGGAGTTCCATGCGACCATCGCACACAGGTATATGTGTGCGCGAGCGATGATCGCCGCAGCACTCGATGAGCCGCATGAGGCTCGATCTCTGCTGATCGAGGCGATCGGGTTGTCCCGCAGCCTCGAGGCAAGGCACACGGAAGCATTCCTTCTCCCATATCTGGCTCGGTGCGAGGTCGCGATGGGCGAGCCCGATCGGGCGCGATCTAGCCTCCTGGCAT
>JALYLP010000721.1 GCA_030774195.1 Actinomycetota bacterium
GCTATGCACTTACGCGGTGTCGACCGCACTTCCAACCGTGCTGAACTTGTTGCTGGCGGCTTTGCCGAGGAAGGCAACCGCCGCGATGATCACGACCGCGATCAGCGCCACCATCAGCGCGTACTCAACTGCCGTCGCGCCCTTCTCCTCCTCGGCGCGCACTCTGAGGTCGCTCCACCAGGTCGTCACACCCGTGTAGATACGAAGGAACATCTGTCACCCCCTTCCTCCGAAGCCCGTCTTTGACCGGTTCTCAGGTACCTGAACCCGGGGGCGCATGCTACTCCGCCCGCAGGAACCTTAGATGGAAGCACGTGGCGCGGGAATTCCGACTTTCCCGGAGATGCTCTACGTATTCCTACGTAGGTATCCGGAGGTTCAAGCGCGTCGGTAGACCCGACGAAGACTGGCAGTACGATGCGCCTCGCCGTGACCGAGCCGAGCTCCCCTCCGATCCAAGCGATGCGGCGTCGACCGATCGATCTGGCGTGGGCATCGCTCGTGGTCCTGGTGCCGGTCGTCGTGGCGCTGTTGTCGCGGATGGGAACGACCGACCTCACCTATCACATCCGGGCGGGCGACGAGATCCTGAAGACCCATTCCTTGCCCAGGGTCGACACCTACACGTTCAGCGTCGCCGGCCATCCGTGGCTCGACCAACAGTGGGCAGCCCAGATCGTCCTCGCCGTCGGCCACCGGTACGGGGGCTGGGCCACGCTGGCGTTCCTCCAAGCCGTCCTGGTGGGAGCCTCGTTCTTCTTCATCTACCTCGCGTGCCGGGCCCGAGGCGCATCCGTGCGGACGTCAAGCCTCCTGACGGTGATCGGGTTCCTCGTCGCCTCACCCACCCTGGCGATGCGCCCTCAGCTCGTTGCGTTGCCCTTGTTCGCCGTCGCGTTATGGGTGCTCGCCTCGCGGGAAACCTCGCCAGGGCGCCTCTGGCTGATCCCGGTCCTCGCTGCCATCTGCGCCAACGTTCACGGGAGCTTCACGATCTTTCCGTTGATCGTGGGGCTGACGTGGATCCAGGACGCACGGCAGCACGTCCCGGGCTCCCGACGGCTGCTCTGGCTGACGTGCGCCACCGCCGCGGCCACGCTGCTGAATCCGTTCGGGGTCGACGTGTGGCGATACGCGTACGACCTGTCGACCAATCCCATCATCCGCAAGACGATCAGCGAGTGGGCTCCGGTCACGGCGACCGATGTCTCGGGACTGTTCATGATCGGCTCCGCGCTCGCGGTGGTCGCCGTCCTCGCTCGACGCGGCACGCCGATCCGATGGACGACGCTGCTGTGGCTGGGTGTGTTCTTCATGCTCGCGATGTCCGCGCAACGAGCGATCGTGTGGTGGGCGATGGTGGCCCCGGTGGTCTTGGCCGAGCTGTTCCCCGCGGCCACGGTCGAGGCCGCGCATCCGGGAAGGGAACCGAAAGCACCCGCCGTCGGCATCATCGCCGCGATGCTGGTCGCCGTCGTCATCCTCCTGCCGTGGTGGCGGCCGAACGATCTGTTGAGCCAGGATCCTCCCGGCGTGACCCAGGCGGTCCTCGACCATGTTCCGCCGGGCGCGAGGATGTTCGTCCACCAGCCCTGGGGTTCGTGGTTCGAATACGTCACACCCGACCGGCCGGTGTTCGTGGACTCTCGGATCGAGATCATCCCGAAGGACATCTGGGACGACTACGGTCAGGTCGGGTTCGCCGGCGCGGATTGGCGAGCGGTCCTGGAAAGATGGCACCCCGATGCCATCGTCGCCGCCGACGATTGGGACCTGCTCCCGGATCTGGAAGCGACGGGTTCCGGTTGGACGTCCGTCTACAAGGACGACGACGGCGAGGTCTTCGTTCGCTCGTGACTACTCGGCTGAACCGACGCTGACCATCCCGGAGCGCGCGGCCATCCGGATCGCGGAGAGCCGGTTGCCGACCCCGAGCTTCCCGTAGATCCGTCCCAGGTGCGTGGTCACCGTCCGTTCGCGGACCCCCAACCGCGTCGCGATCTGTCGGGCCGTCAGGCCCTCGGCGGCGACCGCCAGGACCTCGCGCTCGCGACCCGTGAGCCGGACGTCGAGGTTACGGCGTAGCTCGATGCTGTCGGCGATCTGGCCGACCGCGGTCGCGACCGGACCCTGCAGGACCATCTCACGGTCGGCGACCTTGATGATCGCGCCCAGGAAATCGGCCGGGTCGATGTTCTTGTCGACATACCCGTCGGCGCCCACGAAGAGCGCACGGCTGACCATCGTCGGGTCGGCGTTGGCCCCCATCGCGAGGATGGCATGGGACGGGAAGCGTTCGCGGACCGTCCGGATCAGCCACGAAGCGTCGTGCTCGCCCTCCAGCCCAAGACCCACCAGCACCACGACGCGCGAGCGGCGGACGCGAGAGAGGGCATCCACCCCGTCGCGGCCGTCGCCGGCCTCCGCGAGGATCTCCATGTCGGGACGCCCGTCGACCAACAGGGAGAGTCCTGCGCGAACGACGGGGAGCGGGTCGATGAGGACGACCCCCAGCTTCCGGCGGAGTGCCGGGGGTGAGGCTGCCTCGGGGGATGGTCGCCTGCTCATCGATGTCGTAGTGCCACGAGGGTACTCCTGTAGAGGTATCGGCAGGTCAGCGAGGGCGCCTGAGCCCGCTAGCGGAGCTCGATGAGCCCGAGCGAGGCCGCCCGCGAAACCGCCTGGACCCGGCTCCGGACAGCGAGCTTCCGGTAGAGGTTCGCCACATGTGTCTCGACCGTGCGTGGTGAGATATCGAGCCGCCGTCCGATCTGCTGCATCGTGAGGCCCTCGGCAAGGAGCTCCAGGATCTCCCGCTCGCGGGGCGTGAACGACGCATCCACCTCGGAGCTCTCTCGCGCCTGACGCGCGAACCGTCCGAGCTCGAGGACGGCGGCCTGCTCGAGCGCCGGGTCGATCACTCGCTCACCGTCGAGGACGCGACGGATCGCGTCGCCGATCCGCCGAAGCCCGTCGGGCTTGGTCAGGTAGGCATCAACACCGAGACGCATCGCATCCAGCACCGTCGCTCCGTCGGCCCGCTCCGACACGACGACGATGCGACCGCCGTAGCCCGTGTCTCGGAGCGACCGCAGCACGTCGACGCCGTCCGTCCCTGGGAGATCGAGGTCGACCACCGCGAGGTCCGGCGTCAGGGACGACGCCGCCGCGACGGCGGCAGGGCCATCACTGGCCTCGGCCACGATCTCGACATCCGGAAGCGCGCCGCACGCGAGCCGGACGACACCGAGGATCACCGGATGACCACCCACGACGAGGGCGCGTGTGGGGGTCGACATGTTCACGAGGCTACCCGCGATCGCGATGCGCGCGATGGCTCAGGCGCTCGCGGGCATCGCGATCGCCCCGACGCGCCAGGCCAGCCGCACGGCCTCCACCTTCGAGTGCACACCCAGCTTCGCCAGGACGTTCTTGACGTGGCTCTGCACGGTCATCGGGCTGATGCCGAGGAGCGCGGCGATCTCGACGGTGCTCCGTCCATCGGACAGCAGTCGGAGCACTTCCAGCTCGCGGGCTGTCAGCGATCCGAGGTTGTTGGCTCCAGTGAGACCGGCACGGACAGACCGCAGCCGATCGACCAGAGAAGACAGGTGATCGTCGGGAAGCACCAGCTCGCCGGCCACCGCTCGTCGGATCGCGTCTTCCATCTCCGCAGGATCGCCCCACGACGGAAGGAGGCCGCTGGCTCCCGCGGTCACGATCGCCGACCCGAGCTCGGGGTCTTGTTCGGTGGTGGCGGCGATGACGCGAACGTCGTGCACCGCTTCGCATACCTCCACCAAGGCCCCGAGACCATGCCCGTCGTCACGCTCCAGATCGACGATGATCACGTCCGGCGTGGCACGAAGGGCCGCGACGCCGGGAGTGAACGGCCCGAGCACCCGCAACTTGGAGCCATGCCCCCACGCCAGTCGAAGGCTCTCGACGAGCCGGATATGGTCATCGACCACCGAAACACGGATGCGACCGTCCATCCCGTATCACCATCGGCTCCCCTGGCTCGGTTCTGAACGCCGATGTGACAAGGCGGATGGCCGTGCAGACTGGTGGTCGTGACCGAACGCCAGGCCAACAGGCTCGCTGGAACGTCCAGCCCCTACCTCCTCCAGCATGCCCACAACCCCGTGGATTGGTTCCCGTGGGGGGAAGAAGCCTTCGCCAAGGCTCGGAACGAGGACCGCCCCGTGTTCCTGTCGGTCGGCTACGCCGCCTGTCACTGGTGCCACGTGATGGAGCGGGAGTCCTTCGAGGACGAGACGACCGCCAAGCTCCTGAACGAGCGGTTCGTCGCGATCAAGGTGGACCGTGAGGAGCGGCCCGACGTCGACGGGATCTACATGGACGCCGTCCAGGCGATGTCCGGGAGCGGCGGATGGCCGATGTCGGTCTTCCTCACGCCTGAGGGCAAGCCCTTCTACGCCGGCACGTACTTCCCGGATGAGCCACGCCATGGGCTGCCGTCGTTCCGACAGGTGCTCGAGGGGATCGCCGACGCGTGGACAACGAGGCGCGACGAGGTGGAGGTCCAGAGCGGCCGCGTGACCGAGTCGATCGGGCGCGTCGGCGAGCTCGAAGCCTCCGACGAGCCGCTCACCGGCGCAGTCGCAAACGAGGCCTTCCAGACCCTCCGCCATTCGTTCGACCCTCGGTGGGGAGGCTTCGGCGGCGCCCCCAAGTTCCCGCAACCGATGACGCTCGAGTTCGTGCTCCGACAGGCGATCCGTGAGGTTCCCGATGCCCTGGAGATGACCGTTCTCACGCTCGACCGGATGGCCGGCGGCGGCATGTTCGATCAGATCGGCGGCGGGTTCGCCCGGTACTCGACCGACGGCGCGTGGATGGTCCCGCACTTCGAGAAGATGCTGTACGACAACGCGCAGCTCGCGGCGCTCTACGCGCGCGCCTGGCTCGTCACCCGGAATGACCGGTACCGCGAGATCTCTTCTCGAACGCTCGGATACCTGCTTCGCGAGATGCGTCATCCCGAGGGCGGCTTCTTCTCCTCGCAGGACGCCGACACCGAAGGGGTGGAGGGGAAGTTCGCCGTTTGGTCGTGGGACGAGCTCGTGACACTCGTCGGGGAGGAAGCCGCAGAGGCGTTCGGCGCGACCACCACGGGGAACTGGGACGGGACGAACGTGTTGCGTGCCCCGGTCGGCAACGGCAACTGGGACGATGCCCGGAGCCGGCTGTTCGAAGCGCGTGAGGCGCGCGTGCGCCCGGCCGTCGACGACAAGGTGCTGACCGCCTGGAACGCGCTCGCGATCCGCGCCTTCGCGGAGGCGGGGCGCATCTTCGACGAGCGGACCTACGTGGAGGCCGCGGTCAGCTGCGCAGACTTCGTCTGGGACTACCTTCGGAACGAGGACGGCCGGCTGCTCCGCTCGTGGCGCGATGGCACCGCCGGCGTGAAAGGCTTCGCCGATGACCACGCGCTGTTGGCGGGCGCGTTCCTCACCCTGTACGAGACCACCGCCGACGTCCGATGGTTCGTCGCGGCGCGGGAGCTGTGCGACACGCTGCTCGATCTGTTCGCCGATCAGGAGCGGGGGGGGTTCTTCCAGACGGGTGCCGACGCCGACGAGCTCGTCGTCCGACCCAAGGATCTGTACGACAACGCGGTCCCGAGCGGGAACTCGGCTGCTGCCGAGGTACTCCTGCGGCTCGCCCTGTTCACCGGCGAGGCGCGGTACGAGGACGCTGCCGTGTCTGCGCTACGGCTGGTTCGAGACGTCATGACGTCCGCACCCGGCGGGTTCGGACAGGCGCTCTGCGCGCTCGATCTCTACCTGGGCCCTTCCTACGAGGTCGCGATCGTGGGTGATCCGGACGCTCCCGACACGAGGGCGCTCGTCGACGAGGTGGTCAGGGCTCGGTGGCGGCCGAACCTCGTGCTGGCGGTCGCGTCACCCAAGGACATCGACGCGGCTCAGACCGTCGCCTTGCTCTCGGATCGGCCACCGATCGACGAGGATGCGACTGCGTACGTGTGTCAACGGTTCGTCTGCCGCTTGCCGGTCACCGAGCCATCCGCGCTCGCCGATTCAATCGACGCTCGGCCTTAGCGCTCGGCGAAGAGCCACATGAGCGGCAGCGCGATCACCAACAGGTTATGGACGGCGAGCAAGCTCTCGGCCAGCGCAACCCGCTCCGGCTTGAAGAGGACGAACCTTGACTCGTGGGAAGAGGGCCAGGTCATCCGTTGGTGCGGCGGTCCTGCAGATAGACGGCGGCGATGAGGACGATGAGGACGATGAACCAAGCGTGAGCAGCCCGAGCGTGACGTGCCGCATCACTCGCACGGGTCGTCCCTACTGCGGCATCGTATGGGCCGCTACACCAAGGGTCCTCTCCGGCCGTGGTAGACAGGCGGGATGGACGACACGACCGAGCGCACAATCCCGACCCGGATGGAAACGGACCACCACACGGTGCGTTTCAGGGACGGACTCGCCTTCTCGACGACGGTCTTCGTGGGTCTACGACTCACCCTTTCATTGCTCGCGGTGCTTACCGTCGGGACGGTGCATCCACCGAGCGCTGCCGGGTCCGGGGTAGCCGTTCCGGCGACCCCCGGCTGGCACAACGCGATCGACGGCACCGACCGCTGGGATGCGGGCTGGTTCGAACGGATCGCCCGCAACGGCTACGACCCCAGTGATGCAAGTGCAGCGTTTTTCCCCGCGTTCCCGCTCGCGATCCGGGGCGTGACGCTCGTGCTCCCTCTCGCCGAAGACGACGCTGCCCTCCTCGTGTCGAACGTTGCCTTCCTCGGCGCGATCATCGTCTTGTTCGCCCTAACGACTTACGAGTTCTCACCTTTTGTGGCGCGACGAACCGTACTTCTCCTCGTCTCCTTCCCCGTGAGCTTCTTCTTCTTCTCGCCCTACAGCGAGTCCTTATTCCTGCTGGCGACGTTGCTCACGTTCTGGTGGGCGCGGCGAGGCAGATGGGGCCTGGCCGCCTTAGCCGGCTTCCTGGCGGCCGCGACACGAAGCGTCGGCGTCCTCTTGGTACCTGCGCTGCTGTTCGAGGCGTGGCACGTCCAGCGACCTCGCCGCCGTGAAGCGCTCGCGGCCGCGTGCGCACCGCTGCTCGCACCCACCCTCTACGCGGCGTATTGGCTTTTCCACACCGGTGACGCTCTCCGGCCGTTCCACGCACAAGATTCCTGGTTCCGGACCTTGGAGTTGCCGGTGGTGACGCTGGGCAACGGTCTATGGCTAGGAATCTCCGGAATCACAGACCGGCGCGGCATCTACTGGACCGCCGATCTAGCTTTGACCGCAGCCGTGCTGGTCGCCACCGCGCTCGGCTGGCGGCGCATCCCAAGGCCCTATCTCATCTATGTCGTCGCGAGTCTGGCCCTCATCCTTTCCTACCCACTTCCTGCACGTCCCTTGCTCTCGGTTCCCCGGTTCGTCGCTGTGCTCTTCCCTGCCTTCTGGGCGATAACCGGCCTCGCAAGGGGCTGGCGGTTCCCAGTCATGCTCGTGGCATTCAGCGCGGGGTTAGTTGCGATGGCCATTGCGTTCATGAATTGGGGGTACATCTTCTGAGTCGCTCGACCGCCGGGATACGATGCCGGCCGAGCATGGGAATGAGAAGGTTCAGCCGACTCGCACGTCGTGGCCGGTAAGGGATGGAACGGTCCTCTTATCGCGCATCGATGAGAACCGATGATGCGGTCGTCAATGACGTTCGGCTTCGAGATGGCTTCGCTTTCTCCGCTGCCGTGTTTCTTGCTGTTCGGATCTTGCTCTCGCTGGTGGCTGTTCTCGTCGTCCGGCCCGCTTACCCGCCCAGTCCAGAGCGATCCGGGTTGGGGGTGCCCGCGACGTCCGGTCTTCACAACGCTGTCGATGGAACCGATCGCTGGGATGCAGCATGGTTCGAGCGGATCGCCCTCGAAGGCTATGACTGGAACACTGCAAGCGCGGCGTTCTTCCCCGGGTATCCGATCGCGATCCACGGTGTCACGACTGCACTGCCGGTCGGGGAGTCGGGCGCGGCACTCCTCGTCTCGAATGCCGCGTTCCTCGCCGCCCTAACCATCATGTTCGCACTGACCACCCTGGAGTTTTCAGTGGGGGTGGCTCGGCGAGCCGTCGTCCTGCTTGCTTGTTTCCCCACCAGCTATGTTTTCATGGCGCCGTACAGCGAGTCACTCTTCCTCGTCGCTTCCTTGCTCTGCTTTTGGTGGGCGCGTCGCGGGCGATGGGCAGCCGCCGGGTTCGCGGGGTTCCTCGCGGCAGCTACGCGAAGCCTAGGTGTGCTAATCGTCCCTGCCTTGCTGATGGAGGCGCTTGGAACGGACCGCAAACGTCGACACTGGGCGATGGCAGCATCGTTGATTCCATCCATCGCGCCTGCCCTTTATGCCTTGTACTGGTTCGTCCACTCCGGCAACGCGATGACCCCATTTGAAGTACAGGCGACATGGTTCCGAACCCTGACTGTTCCGTTAGTCACACTGGGAGAAGGATTGTGGCTAGCGGTTGTCGGTTTTAGGTATCCACAAGGATTTTACTGGATCATCGATCTCGTGCTCACGGCTACCCTGCTACTGCCACTATTGCTCCGTTGGAGAATCCTCCCCCGGCCCTATCTCCTCTATGTAGTATTGGGGGTGGTCACGGTACTCTCGTTCCCGCCGCCTCGACCCCTGTTCTCGGCTCCTCGATACTTGATGGTGTTGTTCCCTGTCTTCTGGTTGATGGCATCGCTTCTTACGCGTGGCAAGTACCTCGTTGCAATCGTGACCTTCACGCTGGGTTTCGCCTGTACAGCCGCCCTCTTCGTGAACTGGGGGGCAGTCGGTTGAACGGCCAATTGCGACCCCGGAGCGAGATGAGCACCGGTCGACTCGCTGGAATGTCGTGCCCCCTCCCGGAGCGACCCCTCCTAACGGCTCCGAGATTCTGCACCGTTATCCTCCCTGCCTCCTGGTCTATCGGGGCACCTTTCCTTGGCCGTCGGTTCGCGGTGACCCTGATCGCCTTCGTGGTCGGTTTCTCCTTCTTGGCGATCGTCTTCATGAACTGGGGGTTCGTCTTCTGAGACCACCGCCGGGAACAGATCCGCAAGATGCCGAAGGAACCTTAGAGCCGGCGGTCCGACTCCGTCCCGACTCGCACCCCGTTCGCCTCCGAGATGGCCTCGCGTTCTCGTGCGTCGTCTTTCTGGGTGCCCGGCTCTTGGTTTCGCTTGTCGCTGTAGTTGGCGTGCGAGCCACGCAACCCCCAAGTGTTGCGCAACAAGATGTCTCAGTCCCGGCGACGCCTGGCTGGCATAACGCCATCGATGGCACGAACCGCTGGGACGCTGGGTGGCTGGAGAGGATCGCGCGGGACGGCTACGACTGGAACGATCAAAGCGCGGCTTTCTTCCCGGGCTACCCGCTCGCGATCCGCGCGCTCGCGGCCACCACACCGCTGGATGAGGTGACTGCTGGGCTCCTCGTTTCCAACGCAGCCTTCCTCACAGCGCTGGTTGTCCTGTACGCGCTGACCACGCGTGAGTTCTCGCCCTCCACGGCCCGACGGACCGTCGTACTCGTCTCCGCCTTCCCGACCAGCTTCTTCTTCCTCGCGCCGTACAGCGAATCTCTGTTCCTCCTTGCGTCGTTGCTCACCTTCTGGTGGGCTCGGAGAGGGAGATGGGACGCCAGTGCAGCGGCTGGGTTCGCTGCTGCGGCAACGAGGAGCATGGGAGTACTCCTCGTGCCTGCCCTCGCGTGGGAGGCGTGGAGCACCAGAAGCGAGCATTCGAAGGGCGCGTTCGCAGCCGCTCTTGCGCCGCTTCTTGCACCGGTGCTCTACGGCTTGTTCTGGCTGATCTACGCTGGCGACGCGCTTCGGCCTATCCATGCCCAGGCTTCGTGGTTCCGTGCTCCGACCATACCGTTCGTGACGCTTGGAGATGCTCTCTGGCTCGGGATCATCGGTATCCGCTATCCGCGTGGTCTCTATTGGACCGTCGACGTTCTCTTGACAGCAGCGCTACTGCTCCCGTTCGCTCTGCGATGGAGGACCGTCCCGCGTTCTTACGCGATCTACGTTGGCATCAGCCTCTTGATCATCCTCTCGCTGCCGCCACCCTATCGGCCGCTCGTTTCCGCCCCTCGATACATCATGGTTCTCTTCCCCATCTTCTGGACGATGGCGAACACGCTGACTGGACGATGGTTCTACGTGACCTTGGGGACCTTCGTGATCGGGTTCCTGTGGTTGTCGGTCTTGTTCATGAATTGGGGGCTGATCCCCTGAGACGGATCATCGGTTCGCACCTCGCGGTCATGATGCTCGCGACGACCGTCACCTTCGGGTTGGGTGTCGCGCAGAAGGCTCAGTGCATGACGCGCCGGTGGGTCGAAGACAAGACCGGTGTCGCGTTCCTTTGCGACACCGACATACCTCACCTGTATGCATGGGAACAACTCACCGGCACGAGGCTGCCGTACCTGGATCCGTGCACGACGCCGACGGCCAACCGACAGTGTGACGAATATCCCGCGGGAACGATGTACCTGATGCGCGGTATCGCTTCTGCTGCCGGCGGCGGAGATCCGTATTGGCGCTTTTCGTGGGCGGCGACTTTGATCCTCTATCTCTGCGCGTTGTGGATCACGTGGAGTCTTGAGCGGATGGGAGCTCGAACCGTCCTGTTCGCGGCCGCACCCATCCTGCTGACTGCGGGGACCCTCAACTGGGATCTGGTTCCGGTCGCGTTCGCTACCGCTGGGACCCTCGCATTCCTGCGCGGGCGGGACACGCGCTCGGGAGCGCTACTGGGCCTCGGGGCGTTCGTCAAGCTGTACCCGGGTCTTCTCGCGATACCCTTCGCACTTGATCGGCTCCGAGTGGGCGCCCGGGATCGTGCCACGCGTCTGATCGCCGTGACGGCGGGCGTGTGGGTCATCGCCAATCTCCCGTTCGCGATCCTTGCCTTCGCCGGGTGGGCCGTCTTCTTCCGTTTCAACTCGCACCGGCCACCGGATTTCGACAGCCTGTGGGAGGTGCTGTGTCACCTCCATCTGTGCCCACCGACACCGGTCGTCAACCTGGCGTCGGTCGCATTGACTGCGGCTGGGACATGGTGGTCGTGGCGTGCGGCGGAACGCCGGTCAGAAGGACTGCCGATCTGGATCTCTGCCTTCCCGCTCCTCGTGATGGTGCTCCTGACGGGCAAGGTGTGGTCCTCTCAGTACAGCTTGTGGCTGCTCCCGTGGTTCGCCGTGACGAGCGTGCCCTGGTTCCTGTTCGTCGAATACCAGCTCGCGGAAGTCGCTGAGTATCTCGTTCGCTACCACTACTTCGGCACGGTGATCTCCGGCCACGGCATCTCGTATTGGGTGCTCGGCGCGATCGTGCTGATCCGCGCGGTGCTCCTCCTGCGCTGTCTGTTGTGGTGGATCCATCAGCCGGAGCCGGCAATCGCCTCGGTCGCACTTTCGGCGGGAACCGGGACGGCCGCCTCGGCGGCTTGAAGTTCGCTCGAGCGAGGCCGCGTGAGATAAGCGATCAGATACAACGCCCCCACCACGAACAGGAGAGCGCGGAACCCAACGAGGAGCGACAGGTACTCGAGCGTGCCACCCAGCATCGCACCCAACAGGTTGGCCCCGAACGCCGCAGTTGGGTCGGCGGTGTCCCGGAACCGCTCCGCGAAGATCAGGTTCGCCACGAAGATCGGGAAGAAGGCCAGGGTCGTAGCGAGCAGGAACCTCGGAACGACCGAGAAACCCAGGAGCGCGTCGGTTGGGACCAACCACGCGACCGCGAGCCCAAGGAACAGAACCCCGAAAAGCAGCAACGGGCGACCGATCCGGATCCGGCGCTCGACCTCGATCGCCAGGAGCACGATCGCCAACACGCCCGCGAACACCAACGCATTGACGAACCACGTAGTTCCGAACAGCAGAGCGAACTGCACGACAGCCTTCGTCTCCAAAAGGAGGAACGCGGCGCCCATGAAGAACAGGTCCGTATAGCGGGCCATGGGCTTGAACGCACCGCCGGCGAACCGCACGGCGATCAAGGAGGCAAGGAGCACGAGGAACAGCGTCAGGAGATACCGCCCGGGGATCGTCGGCTCCTTGAGATACAGGAACGGCCGGTCGTCGACCGCGGGTGCCACGATCATTCGGCCATCCGGATCCCACGTGGTCTTGCACTCCAGTGAAGCACTCTCTGGGGCATCGACGAACACACTGAACTGGCTCGAGTCCGCGAACTTCTGGCCGAGATCGAAGCACGGGCGGCGTCCGAACACATCGGTCATCGTTCCTGCGAGACGATCCGCGAGCCACTGATCGCGATAGAAGTTGTACATCGCGAATGTGCCGCCCGGCGAGAGGTGCTCCTTGGCGGCCTCGATGGCCTGCTCCGTGAAGAGATAGCTCTCCAAGCGAAGGGCGGACTGACCCGCGACGAGGGTCAGCGAGTCAGGCAGCGCGAAGATGATCAGGTCGTACGTGCTGTCAGTACGTTCGAGGAACGCTCGTCCGTCGTCGATCACGCGGTGAACGCGCGAGTCTTGATAAGGCCGATCCGGGTGGAACTGGATGCCGACGTCCATCAATCTCGGATCGATCTCAACCGCATCCACATACTGTGCCCGATGTTGCAGCGCGACGGCCACGTCGTTGCCATTCCCCGCGCCGATCACGAGAACCTTGGACGGCGGTGTGACGAGCCGCTGGTAGATGATGTCGTAATCCGGGTCGCTCCCGGCCGGGATCGCGGTTTGATGAGGAACGCCGTTCGCGTCGACAGAAGTGTTCGGTCCGCTATGGCTGATCCGGAGGCGGTAGTAAGGAGACCAGACGGTATCGGACCGCAAGGATCCTGCCACGAGAACGGCCAGCACGACGGCCAAAGCCCCGCCTTGCAGGACCGTGGGGCGACGGAGCAGCGCGAGGAAGAGAACCAGGATCACGACACCCCAAGCTGGCGGGCCTGCGCCGAGGAGTGCGAGAGCTGAGAACGTCACGATCCCTGCGATCGATCCAAGGATGTCGAGGCGATAGGCCTCGAGAGCCGGGAATACCGCGAACCGGACCGCGACACCATGGGCAATCGTCGTCATCGTGAGCGCCGTAGCGATGAAGACAAATGGCAGCATCACCCAAACCGGCAGGCCGTGTGTCTGGACGCCGAAGTAGACCAGATCACCACCTGTCCGGTCGATCGTCGCGGGAAAGCCCATGACAAGGCCTAAGAAAAGCACCAGCACCACGGGGGAGAAGCGGAACAGATCCGGTTTCTTTCGGGCGCGGAGGAATCCGATCCCGATGCCGAGGAAGCTACCCAGCAGGATGAAATTGGCGAAATAGGAGAGGTAGACGACGTATGCGCCGGCCCAGCGGATCAAGACCAGCTCGACGAAAAGCATGAGGAACGACGCCAGGAACAGCTCGATGCGGTCGCGGGTCATGGCAAAGGAACCCTAGAGGCTCACCATCCGGACCGCTATCACCCTAGTCTCGTACCCTTTCGTGTCACCTGAAGAGAGGACCCTGGATATGCCAACAGCGATGTTCGTCACGAATCAAGGCTCATTCACGGTGTCACTGATGCCCGACCACGCTCCAAAGACGGTGGAGAACTTCGTGGAGCTCGCACAGGGATCGAAGCAGTGGACCGACCCCCGAGACGGCAACTCAAAGGCAGAACCGCTGTACCCGGGGACCACCTTCCACCGAGTTATCGACGGATTCATGATCCAGGGTGGCGACCCCGCAGGAACGGGAACCGGAGGACCCGGGTATCGCTTCGAAGATGAATGCCCTCCCGATGGCCCCACCTTCAATCAAGCTGGTCGGTTGGCGATGGCCAACGCCGGTCCCGGAACCAATGGAAGCCAGTTCTTCTTCACGGTTGCCGAGACTCCGTGGCTCAACGGGCGCCACACCATCTTCGGTCAGGTGACCGAGGGGTATGACGTCGTCGAGGCGATCTCGAAAGTTCCGACCGGACCGAATGACCGTCCGGTGGACGACGTGATCGTTGAGCGCATCGAGATCACCAAGGATCCCTGATCCCGTTCGGGCGGCGTTTCAGACTTCGGGGCAGATTAGGCTCGTACGCGGGTGCATCAAGTCCGGCGGGACCGACGAGAGCGCCGCTCGGACGCCTTCTCGCGGGTGTCGTCCTGGGGATCTACTTGAGTGGGGAAGTCGGGGACCGCGAACCGAGTCGCCACGCCCTCACGGCGGAGGAGGGGATCCCGAGGAGTGCGACTGCTGGTGGGAGGACGAGATAGCCCCAATAGGGGCGATAG
>JALYLP010000722.1 GCA_030774195.1 Actinomycetota bacterium
CCCTCGCGAAGCTCTTGGGGAACGAGCCGCAGCACAGCCTCGCTCGCGATCGCGACGATCGGCCACATCAACACGACGAGGGACAGCCCGCCGGCGAGCGCGGAGAAGTTGCCCAGCGCGACGACGACGAGCGCCCAGATGAAGGCGCCCGCGACGATCGAAGGTGTGGACAGCAGCACGTAGGCGACGAGTCTGATCGCCGATGCGGTCCGGCCCTTCCCGTACTCGGCCAGGTAGATCCCCGCGAGGATCCCGAGCGGCACGGCGATCACCGTCGCGATCCCGACGATCAACCCGGTCCCGATGAACGACTGCACGATCCCGCCCTCCTGCGGGTTCAGCGGCCCGGCCGGCTCTTTCGTGAAGAAGTTCCACGACAGCGCTCCGATCCCCTTCGAGACGACGTAGAAGGCGATCCAGGTCAGGGGGACCAGCGCGAGCACCGCGCAGGTCCACAGGAACACCGTGAAGCCGACGTCCTTGGCATGACGGACTCCCCGCACAGGCCCCAGAGAGACGGCTCCCGAGGTTGCGCTCATCCGGCCCTCGGGAGTGCGGCCGCGGTGACCATATCTTCCGCCGAGGGACCACTGACCAGTTCGGCGGTGCGACTCACGAGCAAGCGAGACAATAGAGCCAGGATGAACGCCATCACCACAAGCGTCACGGCGAGTGCGAGCAACGCCGATCGGTGCAGCCCGACGCTCGTCGCTTCACGGAAGCTACTCGCGATCCATGACGGGATCGTGGCGCCGGGATCCATGAGCGACCATCCGATCCGCGGCGTGTTCCCGACGACCAAAGACACCGCGATCGTCTCCCCGAGGGCACGACCCAGACCGAGCATCGAGGCCCCAACGATGCCGCTCCGGGCGTACGGCAAGACCGCGAGCCGCACCGACTCGTACCGCGTCGCCCCGAGCGCGAGGGCGGCCTCGCGGAGATCCCGCGGCACGACGGCGATCACCTCGCGGCTCACGGCCGTCACGATCGGCAGGATCATGATCGCAAGGATCACGCCCGCCGTGAACAGGTCCGGGCCCTGCGCCTTGCCGCGGAAGAGGGCTCCGATCAGCGGCACCCTCCCGAGCGTGCCGATCAGGAACGGCTCGACGGACGAATCGAGGATCGGCTTCAGCACGAACAACGCCCACAGGCCGTAGACCACGCTCGGGATGGCCGCGAGGATGTCGACGAAGACGGTGAGCGGGTTCGAGATCGACCCACGCACCTGATTCAGCAACAGCGCGAGCCCGACCGCTATCGGAACACCGATCACGATCGCCACGCCCGACGTCACGAGCGAGCCGAAGATGAACGGCAGCGCTCCGAAGGCCTCGCGCCCCGACACGGGGTTCCATGAGGTCCCCACGAAGAAGTGCAACCCGAACGCATCGAACGTGCGCCACGCCCCGGTGGTCAGCTCGACCAGCATCAGTACGAGGAGCGCGATCAGCCCGAGCCCGACCACGAGCGTGGTGCCGCGGAACCCGCGGTCGATCAATCGCGACCGACGTACGCGTGCCGGCGCACCGGCACCCAGGACGGCGGTCGAGTCGCTCACCCGGTGACGGCCGACGATGCGGTGAGCGGTTGACCGTTCACCGTCATCGCCGAAAGAGCCGAGAGCGCCTGCGACGCGATGTCCGACGGGAGCGGTGAGTAGTTGAGTTGCTGCACCGTCGCCTGTCCCTTCGTGAGCGCCCAGGTGACGAAGTCGAAGATCGTCTGGGCCTTGGTCGCGTCGGTCCCATCCTTGTACAGGAGCAGATAGGTGGTGGTCGCGATCGGGTAGGCGCCCTTCGCGGACGAGTTGAGGATGTTGGTGGTCGGTTGGATGGGGAACGTGAGGTCGCCGCCCGCCTTGCTGATCGAGTCGATCGAGGGCTTGATGAAGGAGCCGTCATCGCTCTTGATGTCCGCCACACCGAGGTTCGCCGACACGGCGAAGTCGTACGACAGATAACCGATCGAGCCGTCCGTCTGTCCGATCGCCGCAGCCACGCCATCGTTCCCGTCACCGCCGGTACCGGTCGGCCATTGGACAGCCTTGTCGGCCCCGACCTTCGTGTCCCAGTCCTTGCTCTGGGCAGAGAGCCATGACGTATACACGAACGTCGTCCCCGATTCGTCCGACCGGTGGACGACCGAGATCGGAGTGCTCGGCAGGCTGACGCCCGGGTTCAGGGCGACGATCGCCTGGTCGTTCCACGTCGTGATGTCACCAAGGAAGATCTTGGCCGCGGTGTCGCCGTCCAGCTTGAGGCCCGAGTCGACGCCCTGGACGTTGTAGGCGATCACGACCCCGCCGAGCACGGTCGGCAGCTCGATGTAATCCGTCGGCAGCGCCTTGATCTCATCGGCTTGCAGTGGAGCATCCGACGCCCCGAAGTCCACGGTCTGGGCGGTGAACTGCTCGATCCCGCCTCCCGAGCCGATCGCCTGGTAGTTGATCTTCGCCCCCGGCTCGACCTGTTGGAAGTCCTGGAACCACTGCTCGTAGATCGGATCGGGGAAGGTCGCGCCGGCGCCCGTCAGCCCGACGCCCTCGAATCCCGCGCTCGACCCGCTGCTGCTGCTGGAGTTGCTGCTGCAGGCCACCGCGACGAGCGCGATCGTGAGCGCAAGCGCCCCCGCCCCAGCGAGTTTCCGGATCTTCGTCATCGATCTTCCTCCTCCGTCGATCTCTGGCTTCCGCGACTCGAGGCTAGGAACCCCACATGGCACCGCGGGGGCCCTTCGATGAACGCACGGTGAACGGCTGCATCGCTGCCGGGACCCTCGTGAGCCAAACGGGAGCCTCTTCCCCCGGAAACGGAACGATCACCGAAGCGTGGGTGAACACTCGATGAAGTGCTCGGGGACGCTCGTACACTCCGCCCAGATGGCGGATGCGCTGCTCGTCGCCGGGATCGCCGTTGGAGCGGCCGCGGTCGGGGCGGTCGCCGCGAGCGCGACCACCCGGGCGACGAGCCGCAAACGCCTCGCCCAGATGCAGACCGAGATCTTCGCGGCGCAGGGATCCCTCCAGGCGACCGAACGCTCATCGGTCGAAGAACGTCTGATCCGCGACACGGTCCTGGACTCGATGGAGGAAGGCGTCCTCCTGCTCGATCCGAGCGGCCGTCGGGTGTTCGCGAACGCTGCCCTCGGTCGGCACCTGGGCACGACTCCGGAAACCGTCGATGGGTTGCTGCCGCTGGACCTCCAGCGGGCGGCGAAGGGGGCGGCGTCGTCGCATTCGATCATGCGAACGGAAGCCGACACGGGAGCCCCCCCGCGCTGGCTCCGCGCCACCGCGATCCCCGTCGACGACGACGGATCCGTCCTGCTAGTCGTCCGCGACGTCACCGAGGCCCGACGCCTAGACGCCATCCGCCGGGACTTCGTCGCGAACGCATCCCACGAGCTCAAGAC
>JALYLP010000723.1 GCA_030774195.1 Actinomycetota bacterium
GGGCTGACGCTCGCCCACGTGCCCACGGTGGGCGTGCGCACGGGTGATACCGATGCCCGCGAGCGGCGCCGGCTGCTGAGCCACCCTCCCGACATCCTCATCACCACGCCCGAGTCGCTATACCTGATGCTCACCTCCTCCGCCCGGGAGACGCTCCCGAGCGTTCGGACCGTGATCGTCGACGAGATCCACGCGATCGCGGCGACGAAGCGTGGCGCCCACCTGATGCTGTCGCTGGAGCGGCTCGAAGAGCTGACGGATGACCCGCCGCAGCGGATCGGCCTGTCCGCCACGCAACGTCCGCTCGAGGAGATCGCGCGTCTGCTCGGCGGCTTCGACGCGCCCGGCCGTCTCCGCGACGTTGCCGTCGTCGATGCGGGCCGTCGAAAGACGCTGGCGCTGGAGATCATCGTTCCGGTCGACGACATGGCCGATCTCAGCATCCGGCCGGTCGGCGCACCCCATACGCAGCTCACGGACGAGCCCGACCGCACCTCGATCTGGCCGTCGATCCACCCGGTCCTGTTGGACCTGATCCGTGCGCACCGCTCGACGATCGTGTTCGTCAACAACCGGCGAAGCGCCGAGCGGCTGGCGTCGCGGTTGAACGAGCTCGCCGACGAGGACCTCGTGCGGGCGCATCACGGATCGATCGCTCGTGAACAGCGCCTGGAGGTGGAGGACGCGCTCAAGGGCGGGCGTCTCCGCGGCATCGTCGCGACGTCCTCGCTCGAGTTGGGGATCGACATGGGCGCGGTCGACCTCGTGGTGCAGGTCGAGGCGCCGCCGTCCGTCGCCGGCGGGCTCCAGCGGATCGGTCGGGCCGGGCATCAGGTTGGCGCGCCCAGCGTCGGCAAGCTGATCCCCAAGTACCGGGGCGACCTGCTCCAGATGGCGGTCGTGGCGGAGCGGATGCTCAGCGCGGACATCGAGTCGACCCGCTACCCGCGCAACCCGCTCGACGTGCTCGCGCAGCAGCTGGTCGCGATGACCGCGGTCGACGAGTGGCGCGTCGAGGACCTCTTCGATGCGGTGCGGCGCTGCGCCAGTTTCGCTGAGCTCTCGGAGGACCTTTTTCTCGCTGTGCTCGACATGCTTGCGGGCCGCTACCCGTCCGAGGCCTTCGCGGAGCTCAGACCGCGGATCGTCTGGGACCGAGCGACGAACGTGGTCCGCGCGCGCGAGGGTGCCGGACGCCTCGCGATCGTCTCGGGCGGCACCATCCCCGACCGAGGGCTGTTCGGGGTCTTCATGCCGGACGGCACGCGCGTCGGTGAGCTGGACGAGGAGTGCGTGTACGAATCCCGGCGCGGCGAGGTCATCCTGCTCGGCGCGAGCGCCTGGCGGATCGAGGACATCACACGCGACCGCGTCATCGTCGTCCCGGCGCCGGGCGAGCACGGGAAGCTCCCCTTCTGGAAGGCGCCCGGCCCGGGCAGGCCGATCGAGCTCGGCCGGGCCATCGGCCGGTTCACGCGTGAGCTGCGCTCCACGCGGCGCGATGACGCGCTCCGCCGGCTCCGCGAAGACATCGGGCTCGATGAGCGCGCCGCGCGGAACCTCGTCGCGTACATCGACGAACAGGCCGAGGCCACGGGTGGCGCGGTCCCGGACGATCGGACGATCGTCGTCGAACGCTTCCGCGACGAGCTGGGTGACTGGCGGGTGTGCATCCTGTCCCCGTTCGGATCGCGCGTGCACGCGCCCTGGGCGCTCGCGATCGAGGCTCGTGTCCAGGAGCGTCTCGGGTCGGGCGCGCAGGTCCTGTGGTCCGACGACGGGATCGTGCTCCGGCTCCCCGAGGCCGTCGAGCGGATCCCCGTCGAGGACCTCGTGTTCGAACCCGACGAGATCGAAGAGGCCGTGGTCGGCGTGCTGCCGGGAACGACCATGTTCGCCACCGTCTTCCGAGAGGTCGCGGCCAGAGCGTTGCTGCTCCCGCGTCGCCTCCCCGGGCGCCGAACCCCGCTCTGGCAGCAGCGGCAGCGGAGCGCCGACCTCCTGGGGCAGGCGGGCCGGTACCCCGGATTCCCCATGCTGCTCGAGACCACACGTGAATGTGTGCGAGACCTCTTCGACGTACCCGCCCTCCGTGAGGTGATGGCCGACCTCCGCGCCCGCACGACCCGGCTGGTCGCGGTCGAGACCGACAAGGCGTCGCCGTTCTCCCAATCGCTGCTGTTCAGCTGGATCGCGGTCTACATGTACGAGGGCGATGCCCCGCTCGCCGAGCGGCGCGCCGCGGCTCTGTCCCTGGACCGCGATCTGCTCCGGGAACTGCTCGGCACCGACGAGCTCCGCGAGCTCCTCGATCCCCGAGCGCTCGACGAGGTTGAGCTCGAGCTGCAACGCCTCCCCGCCGGCCGGCACGCGCGTCACGTCGACGGCGTACACGACCTGCTCCGCGATCTCGGTCCGCTGGGGCACGACGAGGTTCGGGCGCGCGCCGATGGCGACGTCGACGCCATGCTCGGGCGCGTGCTGGAGGACGGTCGTGCCATCCGTGTCCGCATCGCCGGCGACGATCGATACGCCGCCGTCGAAGATGCCGCGAGGCTCCGCGATGCGCTCGGCGTCTCCCTCCCGCTCGGCGTCCCCGGCGCGTTCACCAGCCCCGTCGAACGGCCGCTCGACGACCTCGTCGCGCGCTACGCCAGGGCGCACGGTCCGTGCACGACCGCCGAGATCGCGGTCCGGCTCGGCGCGGGCCCGGACCGTATCCGCGAGGCGCTCGAGTGGCTCCAGGCCGAGGGGCGCGTGGTCCACGGCGCGTTCCGCCCCACCGGCATCGAACCCGAATGGTGCGAGGTGGACGTCTTGCGCCGGATCCGCGCTCGCTCGCTGGCGGCGCTGCGGCGGGAGGTCGAACCGGTCGGCGCCGCCTCGCTCGCGCGGTTCCTGCCCGCGTGGCAAGGCGCTGATCGTCCGCGCGGCGGCGCCGACGCCCTGCCCGAGGCGATCGCGCGTCTGCAGGGAGCCGCGATCCCGGCGTCCATCCTGGAGAGCGACGTCCTTCCCGCGCGCGTCCGGGGGTTCCGACCCGCGGACCTCGATGCGCTCTGCGCCAGCGGCGATCTGGTCTGGGTCGGCGCCGGGGCGCTTGGCGCGACCGACGGCCGCGTGTCACTCCTGTTCCGGGACCGCGCCGGGCTGCTCGCGCCGAGCGCCCCGGCGCAGGAGGACCGCCCGGCGGGCCCGCTGCACGACGCGATCCGGGAGCGCCTCGCCACGCGCGGCGCCTCGTTCTGGCCTGACCTCGTCGACGCCGCCGGGACCGCGAACGAGGCGACGCTGCTGCGGGCGCTGTGGGACCTGGTGTGG
>JALYLP010000724.1 GCA_030774195.1 Actinomycetota bacterium
GTACAGCAGGGCCAGCACGCACCACGGCAGGATGAAGTGGTTGAACCACTGCCAGACCCCATCCTCCCCGATCGGCGAATAGCCCGACCCGGGCAAGATATGCCACTTGTAGACGAAGACGTAGAGCGCGAGCGGCCCGATGAAGAAGACGGGCATCGATATCCCAATCAGGGCGAACGTCATGGCGGCGCGGTCCCAGATGGATCGCGGTCGCAATGCCGAGAGGATCCCGATCGGGATCCCCACCAACAACCAGATGACCGCGGCGCCCACCGCGAGCTGGATCGTGACCCCCATGCGCTGGACCAGCACTTGCTTCAGCGGCGCGCGAAGCACGAACGACTTCCCGAGACCCGGCCAACCGTACTGATCACCGAGGAACAGGTTCCGGGTGAAGATGTAGAACTGAACGTAGATCGGCTTGTCCAGTCCGAACTGCTGCTTGACCTCCGCCACGATCTCCGGGTTGGGCTGCTTCCCGGCGAACCGGTTGGCGATGGCGTCCGAGCCGCCGCCCGGGAGCAGGAAGAAGATGGAGTACGTGATCGCGACGATCACGACCAAGACCAACACCACCCATAAGAGTCGCCGGATGATGTACCTGAGCACGTTCCTCCCCTCGGACGGCGGACCGGGGGGCCGCCGTTCCGGCGGCCCCCCGATCCTTCCGCAACCTCCTTACCTTACGCCACGTTCTGCGGCGTCAGGCCGTTGTTCACCGAGGTGTTCACGTACGAGATGATCCCTGCGTTCTGATCGAACGCGTATGAGGTCACCGTGCCCAGGTTGGTCGACGTGAACTGCGTCGCCCACAACCACGGGGCCCATGGAACCGCCGTCGTCATGAGGTACGTGTCCAGCTCGGCGAAGCAGGCGTCCACCTGATCCGCGGACTTCTTGACGCATTCGTTCATCTTGTCGTCGACGCTCGGCATGGGGCCGTTGTTCTGGACGTACGCGTCGTACTCGGCCTTGACGCCACAGTCGGTCGCCTGCTGCTCGGTCATGCCGACCAAGGAGTAGTTGACCGCCGCCGTGCACGCGATGCCCGCGCTGTCGAAGATGAAGAAGTCGAACCCGTAGGGGCTTGCGTAGTCCTTGCCCCAACCAGGAACCATGGAGATCGGGACGAGCTTCTTGACCTGCTGCAGCGTCGTGTATCCCGTGCTGGTGTCGACCTCTTTGAGGTCGAGGTTCGGCAAGATCGGCTTGAGCGATGCGACCGCGACCTGGTTCATGTTCGGCCACGGGTCGGTGCTGCGCCCGAGGAACAGGATGTTGTCGCAGGCGCCGCCGTCATCGCAGATGCCGTTCTTGTTGGTGTCGTAACGCGACTGCTTCATCTCGTCCATCGCTGCGGTCGCGTCGCCCGATCCCGTGTTCGCGGCGAACGTGTTGATGTCCTGGCTCTGTGGCAGGACGGTCGGCGGCTCGACGGACGTGGCGAGCTCGCCGCGCTTGTCACCACCATAGGCCTTCCTGATGCCCGCCTTGTCGAGCGCCAGGTTGACCGCGTTGCGGACGTGGATGTCGTCGAACGGAGGAGCCAGGAGGTTCATGGTGACGTACCACGTCCGGTCACCCTGATCGGCGTGGAGCCAACCCTCGAAATCGGGATTGGTCTCGAAATCCTGGAGCACGGCCACCGGGGGCGTGCCCTGGACCACGTCGAGGTCTCCGCCCTCCAGCGCGTTGAAGCTGTCGTCCACGTTACTGTTGATCTTGATCTGGATCCCGTCGGCGTACGCGGCACGGGTGTCGTCGGTGGCGGCGTCCCAGTTGGGGTTCCGCACCATCGTCATGCCCTTGTCCACGTTGTAGCCCGAGATGGGCTTGATCGTGCTGCAGGACGAGAGGTTCAACTTGTCCTGGCCCATGATCATGTAGGGGCCCGACGAGATGACGTCGACACCGTAGTCGCCCGGGTTCGGGAAGCATCCCCGGACCTCGACCGGAACGGCCTTGGTCGCCGGCATCGAGAGCCGATACAGCATGTCACCGGTCGGCTGCTCCAACGAGAAGGAGATGTGCGTGGCGTCGGCGACGGTGATGCCGGAGATCGGCTGGTTGTCGTCCTTCGCGGCACAGTCCATGCCCTTGATGACGCCGCAGTAGTAGTTGCCGTACTGCGCCACGAGCTTCTTGTCGTTGATCCGCTGGAACGCATAAAGGATGTCGTCCGCCGTCACCGCACGACTCAGCGGCGGCGCCCACATCACGTTGTCCTTCAAAGTGAAATCGTACGTGAGCCCGTCGGCGGACATGGTCGGAGGGCCCGACGCGATGTCCGGCACCGGAGTGTCGCCGCCCTGGGCGGCATCCACGTGCTTGTAGGTCATCAGGCCGCGGATCAGGAGCTGGTCCATCATGCCCCAGGCCGTCCCCAGGTACTCGCCGGTGGGATCGAACGCGTCCGTCCACCCGAACTCCGCAGACTCCTCGCGGATGGTTCCGCCGCGGACCGGCTGCCCGCTGGCGTTGCTGGATGCGGTGGTACTGCTGCTGCTACAAGCAACCGCCACGAGGGCGAACGTTACCCCCAGAGCGGCAGCCGCAAGTCGTTTGCGACCGATCACAGGCTTCACTCCCTTCTCTCTGTCGCCCAAACCTCTTCCGCCCGTGTTATACGGGATCGGACCACCTCGTGGCTTCGCCCCCAGTCCTTCCCCCTTTGAGCGGTCACCGCCCCGCGCGCGGGTCGAGGGCATCCCGGAGGCCGTCCCCCAGGAGGTTGAACGCGAGCGTCGTGAGCACGAGGAACATCCCCGGGAAGAAGAGCATCCACCACGCGATCCGATACAGGGCGCCGTTGGTTGCGTCAGAGAGCATCCCACCCCAGGAAGGCGTGCCCGCCGGGACCCCGACGGCGAGGAACGACAACGCGGCCTCGAACAGGATGTTCTGCGGGATCAGCAGCGTCGCCACCACGATGATCGAGGCGAGCATGTTCGGAAGGATCTCCCGGAACATGATGTGGAGGTTGCCGTAGCCGGTGGCGCGAGCCGCCTCGACGAATTCCCGCTCCCGGAGCGAAAGGGTCTGTCCTCGCACGATACGGGCGACGTACGGCCATCCGAACAGCGCGATGATCCCGGTCACCAGGGGGATCCCGGGCTTGACGAGACCACCGAGACACCCGGTCACGGACGCGCCGCAGGCGGCGCCGATGCCGATCGCCAACAACAGGAGCGGCAGCGACAGCACGATATCGATGAGCCGCGAGATGAAGGTATCCAGCTTGCCACCGCGGAACCCGGCGATCAGACCCAATGCGATCCCGATGATGAGCGAGATCCCCGTCGCCATGATCGCGATCAGCAGGGACGTCCGCGCACCGTAGAGCGTCCGGGTGAAGATGTCGCGGCCGAGGCTGTCGACGCCGAACCACGCGAGCTTGCTCGGGCCCAGGAGCGGCACGCTGATGTCGCTCGTGAGGTCTTGGTTGAGGTCGTTCGGCCCGCGGTGAACGATGAACTTCGAGAACGCCGGTGCCGTGAACGCGAGGGTGACCAGGAGAAGCACCACGACGGCCGCGCCGACCGCGGTGCGGTCGCGCTTGAAGCGTGTCCAGAAGAGCTGCCACGGCGTGCGGCCCTCTAC
>JALYLP010000725.1 GCA_030774195.1 Actinomycetota bacterium
GTGCTACTCGCCGCGCCTCGAGAAAAACATCGGTTTCGCGATGCTCCCGATGGAGCACGCCGCCATGGGGAACAAGTTCGATGTGAAGACGCAGCACGGCCGAACCTCGGCCGTGACTGTGCCGAAGCCGTTCATCGACCCGAAGAAGGAGGTCCCCAAGCAGTGACGCGAGGAGCCGGTTGCCGCGCGGAAGCACGAGAGGCGAAGATGCGCCCGTGGAGATCCCCGAGACGCGGTACGCGAAGACCTCTGAGGGCGTCCACATCGCTTACCAAGTTGTCGGCGACGGTCCGATCGACCTTCTGTACCTCCCGGGGTACGCGTCGAACCTGTATTGGCAGTGGGAGCTCCCCTCATACGCCAGGTTCCTGGAACGACTCGCCTCCTTCTCACGGTTGATTCTGGTCGACAGACGCGGCACGGGGCTGTCTGACCGCTTCTCGCCGCAGGACTTCCGCCGCTGGAAGATCTGGCGGACGACCTCGAGACCGTGATGAACGCCGTCGGCTCGGAGCGGATCGCGCTGCTCGGTACCGAAGACGGCTGCTTCGTGTGTTCCATGTTCGCCGCCACGCATCCGGATCGTACCGACGCGATCGTGCTCTACGGGATGGACCCCGGTGCCCCCGATGTCGGTCTCGCACACCCATCCCCAGAGCGGTCCGCCTTCTTGGAAGGGCTGGTCCGCATGGTGGACGAGCACTGGGGCACCCGTGACTACGCACGATGGGACATGAAGGTGTCGCACCCCTCACTCATCGACGACGACGCTTTCCTGGGGTGGTACGAGGTGTTCCTTCAGCTCTCAGCAAGCCCAACGTCAGCGATGGAGATGCTGCGCATCTGGCATGAGATCGACCCGTGGCCCGTGTTCTCGGCGATCCGAGTCCCAACGCTCGTTCTGCACCGAACGGGCGACATCCTCGAGCCGATCGAGCATGCGAGAGCCGCCGCCGCGAGGATCCCAGGCGCCCGTTTCGTTGAGCTACCCGGCGACAAGCACAACTTGTTCGAGGGAGCGGAGGACGTCGCCGAGGAGGTAGAGGAGTTCCTGACGGGATCCAGGCACGCGGCAGAGCTCGATCGAGTCCTCGCTACCGTGTTATTCACCGACATCGTGGGATCGACGGAGAAGGCCTCGAGACTGGGCGACAGAGCGTGGCGGGAACTCCTCGATGAGCACAATGGGCGGATCCGCAAGCAGCTGGAACGCTTCAGGGGTCGCGAGATCGACACGTCTGGCGACGGGTTCCTGGCCACGTTCGATGGGCCGGCGAGAGCGGTCCGGTGCGCGCAAGCGATCGCTTCATCGATCCGCGAACTCGGGATGGAAGTCCGGGCAGGTTGTCACACGGGCGAGATTGAGCTTGTCGGTGATGACGTTCGGGGGATTGCGGTGCACATCGGTGCGAGGGTGAGCTCGCTTGCGGGTCCCTCGGAGATACTCGTATCGAGCACGGTGAAGGATCTGGTCGCGGGATCTGGCCTCCTCTTTGATGACGCAGGGGAGCACGAACTGAAGGGCGTTCCTAACCGCTGGCGCCTCTATCGGGTCGCGAGCGAACGGAACTAAGTCGGTGTAATGATCCTGAGAGACCCAAAAGGGCCCCTGACCTGCTGTGGGAGCTACCCCGCTTAACCTGTGGGAGCTCGGTGAACCGCCCCGGGTTCATCGGAGGCTCTGGTCTGCCCTCGGTTCCGTTGAGTTGACTTGCTGGAATCCTCACGCTCGAGAGCGAGGAGGAGCGACATGCCGAGGAGCTATCCACCCGAGTTCCGCCGCAAGGTTCTGGACCTGCTGGCCGCAGGACGAAGCGTCACCGAGATCGCCGATGACCTCGGCATCAGTGGCGGATGCATCTACAACTGGCGCAAGCAGGATCGGATCGACCAGGGACAACTACCCGGACTCACGAGCGCCGAGCGCGCTGAGCTCGTCGCAGCCCGCCGGCGGATCAACGCCTTGGAAGCTGAGCTTGCTGCAGAACGCCGAGCCAAGCAGCTGCTGAAGGAGGCGATGCCCCCAAAAGGCCGGTTGGCCATCATCAAGGTGATGGCCGCTGAGGGCCACTCGATCAAGGTCAGCTGCCGTGTGCTTCAGGTGAGCGAGGGGGGCTTCTACGCGTGGCGTACGCGCCCACCGTCGGAGCGCGCCATCCGCCACGCGTGGCTGACGGATCTGATCACCAAGGCCCACGTCGACTCTCGCGGCACCTACGGCGCCCGCCGGGTTCACGCCGAGCTCACGATCGGCCAAGGCATCGCCGTGGGGCACAACGCCGTGGAGATGCTGATGCGCCGGGTCGGCCTGCAGGGACTCCCGAACAAGCGGCGTTTCCGC
>JALYLP010000726.1 GCA_030774195.1 Actinomycetota bacterium
CCGGCGGCGGCGCGGCCGGCGTCCCGACGCTGGAGGAAACGCTCGGCGTCCTGTCCGGCCGCGCCGCCGCCGACATCGAGATCAAGAACGTGCCCGGCGAGCCGGACTTCGAACCCGATCGCGAAGAGGCGGTCGAGGCAACGATCGCGGCGCTCGCGTCTACCGGGTTCGATGGCCCGGTGATCATCTCGAGCTTCAACCCGCTCTCCATCGCGCGGAGCCGTGAGCTGGCCCCGCACATCCCGACCGGTCTGCTGACCGATCGAAGCGTCGAGGCCGACGCGGGGCTGACGTTCGCGCATGCCCAGGGTCATGCCTGGGTGCTGCCCGCGGTCGGAGCGGTGCTCGGGGCACCCGAGGGGTTCGCGGAGCGCGTGCACGCTGCCGGCATGCGGGTCGGGACATGGATCAGCGACGATCCCCACGAGGCGGTCGGGCTGATGCTCGCCGGTATCGACGCGGTGGCGACCAACGACCCCGGGCCGATCCTCGCGGCCCGCCGGCGTGCCTTCCGCGCGTGATGTTCCGCCGAAAGGTGCTGCCCGACGCGCTGGTCCGGTCGTTCCGAGCGTTCCACGCCGTCCTCGATGAGACCGAACCGGCCAAAGCGGGGCTCACCGATGTCGTCCCCGGAACCCGGCTCCCTGGCCGGCCGTTGGACGACGCACTGGAGGAGTTCGTCGCACGTCTGACCCGGGCACGGGGACTCATGCCCGCGTGGAGGCGCCCGGAGCTGGAGGACGAGTGGACCGCGTGTGCTGCTGGGCTCGCGGTCGCGCTGGACCGGGCCGCGGAGCTCCTGGACGACGGGTACGAGGCCGCCGGGTTCGGGTCGCTGGTGGCGCTCGTCGAGCGCCTGCTCGACCCCCTGGAACCCTTCGCCCACGCGGAGGACCGGTTCGCCTCGTTGCGCCGGAGGAGTGAACGCCCCAGCGGGCAGCGGGGCGAGCGGCATAACGCATGATGGGGATCGCATGGGACACCTGAGCCGAGGATCGGTCATCGTTGCGGTCGGCCTGGTCCTGACGCTTGCGGGGACGGCCTCGTCAGCGATCAGCTGGGGCAAGCAGCGCGGCATCCCGCGCGCGTACTCGTGGAACTACGGCGATTCCCTGGACTTCTCGGGCACGCCCGCGGATCCCAGCTTCAGGCTGCACGACGTGTTCATCTCGGACGCGGCGACGCCCCAGGCCGCGTACTTCAGCTCGAGTCAGGACGGCATCACCTGGACGACCCCGAGAAGGCTCTCGGGTGGCGTGGTCAACGCGGAGGGGGCTAGCATCGCCGCAGCGGGCACCAGGATCGTCGTCGGCTGGGTGACCGGCTTCAGCGCGTACGACCCGGCCGGCGCTCGTCGTCGCCTCCAGGTCAACACGAGTACCGACGGTGGCTCGACGTGGCGGGGGATCAAGTCCCTGACCCCCCGCACGGGCAGGATCGACTATCCGATCGTGGCGGCGGCGAAGACGGGGTTCGGTCCGGTGAACCTGTACGCCGTGTGGATCGACGCGACGAACGGCAAGGTGTACTTCCGCGAGCGGTCGGGTGCCGGTGCCTGGTCCGTTCCCCTCTCGATCGGCGCCACGACCCTCAGGGACCGGGTCGACGGGTACCACGGGTACGCCAACGTCGCCGCGGTCGGGAACCTGATCACGGTCGCGTGGATCGCCGACCCGAACGGCTCGCTGAAGGCGCGCGCGATCAACCTCTCCGGGAAGACACCGACGGCCGCGACGACCCGGGCGAACTGGAACGCGCCGGTCGCCCTCGGCGGCCGCGTCTCCTTCCGCCAGGGCGGCTACCCCGTCGTCTCCGCATCGCCGCTCGCGCCCGGCGTCGTGACGATCGCCTGGAACACCCCGACGAAGCAGGTCTACACGACGTTCGACGGGACGGAGGTGACGCCGACCCCGACCACCATCTGGATCAACGGGACCGCGAACGGCATCGCCTACGCGGGGGGATACTCCACGGTCGTCGAGCCTGCGCCCGGGGGGTTCATCGCGATGTGGGCGGGATGTGAGAACACGTCACTGACGAACGACTGCAACAGCCATAAGGAAGCCGCCCGGGTCGATCTGCTGTCGGCGACCTCGGCGAACGGATCGCTCTTCACTCCTCCGTCGCTCGTCGCGCCAGCGACCTCGAACGGCCGAACCCTGAACGATCAGGCGTCGGTCGTCGCGACCTCGGACCACGTCTACGTCCAGTACAACGCGTACACCGCGAACTTCGGGCGCTACGACATCTTCGCCCGCATCGGGACCGGCTCCCCGTGACGACGACGTTGGACGACATCCGGAATGACATCGTCGTGTGTCGTCGATGCCCGAGGCTCGTTGCCTGGCGGGAACAGGTCGCTCGGGAGAAGGTCGCCCGCTTCGCGGATCAGCGGTACTGGGGGCGACCCGTGCCGGGCTTCGGGGACCCCCGGGCACGCGTCCTCGTGCTCGGGCTCGCCCCGGCCGCACACGGAGGGAACCGGACGGGGCGGATCTTCACCGGCGATCGCTCGGGGGACTTCCTGTTCGCGGCGCTGCAC
>JALYLP010000727.1 GCA_030774195.1 Actinomycetota bacterium
GCGCGATCCTCCTGCGCAGCAGTTCAGCCGGCGGATCTGAGGTTTCTGCACCCTTCAGCTCACCTCCAGCGTGTCGCCTCTCGACACGCTGATATGGATACGCGGGAGGCTTCATTCGTTTAGTGATCGCGTTCGAATCCGAGAAAGCCGAGTCACCCGCTCGGCCTGGCACTGCCCAACCGGGCAGCCACAGGAAGGTCGAAAGCGTGCTTGACCGGCCATAACGCTTACGTCTGATCGGATCGTTACGGTTCTGGAGCAAAGCGGGTTAGGTCAGAACAGGTGTTGGGACCGTGCTGACAGCCGCTCAACCCGAGCGACGCGCGTCACCGTTGCCCAGCTGGCCGGACTTGTTCATGCCCCAGCACTTCACCCCGCCCGAGGTTGTGACGGCGCAGGTCCATGCGATCATCCCGCCCCTTTCGCTCCGTGGTCCATCGCTCACCATCAGGAAGTTCTCTCTCGTACCGTTCACTCCCCAGGACCTCGTGGCGCGAGGTGCGCTCGGCCCGAGGATGATGCGGTTCCTCTCCGCATGCGTCCGTGGACGCGCCAACGTGATGGTCTCCGGCGGGACGGGGTCGGGGAAGACGACCCTCCTGGGGGTCCTGTCCGGCTTCATCGGGGACGACGAGCGACTGATCACGATCGAGGATGCCGCCGAGCTTCGCCTGGCGAAGCCGCACGTGGTGTCGTTGGAGGCGCGCCCGCCGAACGTGGAGGGCAAGGGGGAGGTGACCGTGCGCGACCTCGTACGCAACGCGCTCCGCATGAGACCGGATCGCATCATCGTGGGGGAGGTCCGAGGCGGCGAGGCGCTGGACATGCTCCACGCGATGAACACCGGCCACGACGGTTCCATCTCCACGGCGCACGCGAACATCGTGAGCGAGACACCTCGCAGGAAGCAGAGTACCCGCGGGAGAAGGCTATCCGTCAGTCGCACTCATCTCGCTGAGGAGCCGGACGACGTGGCCGCTCGCCCACTTGTGCCGGTAGGCCGGACACGGCCGTGCGCCCTCTTGCGGTCCACGGTTCAAGGGAGCAAGGTCTGGACACGTGGAGAACCGCACGACTTTCGGTTACGCCCGGCCTGAGGACGGGGCATACATCGGGTATCGGGTGGACGGCGAGGGTCCCATCGACATCGTGCTGCAGCCCGAGTGGCCGGGGAACATCGACATGGTCTGGCAGAGCCCCCATGTCGGCCCGTTGCTCCGATCGCTTTCGTCCTTCGCTCGGGTCATCGTCCACGACCACCGCGGCGTCGGTCTCTCGAGTCGGGATGTGGGACTACCGAACCTCGAGACGCGAGTCTCCGATCTGCTCGCCGTCCTGAGAGCGACCGCCACGAGGCGACCGGTCCTTATCGGGTTCCTCGCGAGCGGAGCCGTCCATGTGCTGCTGGCCGCGATGCGCCCTCGTCTCCCTCGAGCGCTCGTGTGGTGGGAGCCCACGGCCCGATTCGGTTGGGCCCCGGACTACCCCTGGGGCGTCACGGATGAGGAGCGGGAGCTCGAGCACGATTATCTGGGGCTGTGGGGGACGGACGACTACGCCAAGGCGTTCGCCGAGGAGGAGGAGTCTTGGGGCAACCCGCTGCCGCCCGAGCTGACGCCCTTCACGGCGATGCACAGTCGGAACGCCTGTACACCGGACGTGGCCCTCAGGATGAGCGACATGTGGTACGAAACCGATGTCCGGGGCGTCCTCGACGCGGTGAACGTCCCGACGCTCCTGCTCGTGCATGAAGGGCGGAAGGGCAGCATCGAGGAGGCCGAACACATCGCGTCGCGCATGCCTGCGGCCGAGGTTCGCCGGATGCCGGGCCTCGCGTGGACCATCGAGGAACAACCTGCCTGGGTCGATGAGATCCGCGGGTTCATCGGGGTGGCTCCTCCGTCGCACGAGACGGACACCGTCCTTTCTACCGTGCTGTTCACCGACGTCGTGGGTTCGACGGAACGCCAAGCGTCCCTGGGAGACCGAGCATGGAAGGACGTCATCTCAGGGCATCACGCCGTTGTCCGCGAAACGCTGGACCGTTACCACGGCGTTGAGATCGACACCGCAGGCGACGGCTTCT
>JALYLP010000728.1 GCA_030774195.1 Actinomycetota bacterium
GGGCACGGCGTCCTCGTGAGCCTGGGTGGCGACGTCGCGATCGGCGGCGACGCGCCCGATGGTGGCTGGCCGGTCGGGATCGCCGACGACCACGCCGGGATGCCCGAGCCGGGCGAGACGATCAGCATCACCTCGGGCGCGCTCGCCACCTCGAGCACGACCGTCCGCCGGTGGTCGCGCGGCGCTGTTCCAGTCCATCACATCGTCGATCCCAGGACGGGGTTGTCCGCGCCCGAAGTTTGGCGCACGGTCTCTGTCTGCGCGGCCACGTGCGTGGACGCGAACACCGCATCGACCGCAGCTGTCGTCCTCGGCGACGAGGCCCCCGACTGGCTCGGGCGTCAGGGGCTGCCCGCCCGTCTCGTGGGCGCCGACGGATCGATCGTCCGGGTCGCCGGGTGGCCGGAGCGGGTGGCCGCATGATCGGCGTGTTGTCCTCGCAGGCACTCTGGTACTTGACGCGCGGGACGGGAACCGTCTCGCTCATCCTGCTCACGGCCGTGACGGTGCTCGGCATCGTGAACGTGGTCCGGTGGAGCCCCGCGCTGACGCCGAGGTTCGTCGTGCAACGGGTCCACCGCAACCTCTCGCTGCTCTCTGTTGTGTTCATCGTGATCCACATCGCGACCGCAGTCATCGACGGGTTCGCGCCGATCCGATGGATCGATGCCGTGGTGCCGTTCCGTTCGGCGTACCGGCCGCTCTGGCTCGGCCTCGGTGCGGTCGCGTTCGACCTGTTGATCGCAGTCGCGGTGACCAGCCTGATCCGCGCGCGCCTGGGGTATCGTGCCTGGCGCGCGGTC
This sequence comes from Actinomycetota bacterium, assembly GCA_030774195.1. Lineage (GTDB taxonomy): Bacteria > Actinomycetota > UBA4738 > UBA4738 > HRBIN12 > AC-51. The sequence continues at coordinate 804 of JALYLP010000728.1, forward strand.
CACTGGACCTCCTACGCGCTGTGGGGAGTCGCCGTTTTCCACGGGCTCGGGATCGGGAGCGACTCGAACCAGCTGTGGATGCTCGCACTCGTCGTCACCTCCGTGGGCGCTGTCGTCGCGGCGGCGGTGTGGCGCGTCGCGGTCGGGTGGCCGAGGTGGACGCCCGCCCGTCTCAGCATGGCGCTCGGCGTGGTCTCGGTGCCGGTCGTGCTGGGCGCGTGGCTCGTAGCAGGACCCCTCCAGCCGGGCTGGGCCGCTCGCTCCGGCACGCCGCGTCAGCTGCTCGCTCACACGAGCTCGGCAGCGCCCTCGACGATCGCGACCGTCCGGGCGCCGATCGTGCTGCCCTCGCGAGCGTCCGGCCAGGGGACCACGCAGCGGCACCAGCTCACGGGCGGTCGTGCCCAGGTCGTGGTGTCGCTGCGGACGCAAGGATCGCCCCCGCTGGGGTTCCGGGTCGTCCTGAACGGTCAGCAGATCCCCGAGGGGATCTCGATGAGCGACGGGTCGGTGGTGCTTACGCCGCCCGGAGGCGCCGCCGCGTACCGGGGGGCGGTAACCGGACTCTCCGGCGGGAACATCTCAGCGGACCTCTCCGACGGACAAGGCGATCGGATCGCGCTTACGCTCGCACTCCAGATCTCGCCGACCGGGCAGACCGCGGCGCAGGTAGCGATCCAGGCGCTCGCGACAGGATCGGCGCAGGCGTGACCGTGCCGGAGCTCCTGCCGCCGCCGCCGTCCCGAGTCATCGTGTCCAGGATCGACCGGCTCACGTCCGCGCTGGCGGCGCCGGGAACCTGGACGACGCTCGACGAGCATCGAACCCGGTTCGAGTCCACACCTCCCGTGCGCCGGCGACCTGACGAGGCGCTGATCGCGGCCGTCGAGCGAGCGGGTCTCCAAGGCCGCGGTGGCGCGGAGTTCCCGACCGCGATCAAGCTTCGCGCGGTGGCGGGCGGGCGCCGTCGCCCAATCGTGCTCGCGAACGGCAGCGAGGGCGAGCCCGCCAGCGCGAAGGACGCACTGCTCATGGCCAGGGCGCCGCACCTGGTGTTGGACGGCGCGCTCCTGGCGGCCGCCGCCGTCGGCGCGGACCAGGTGATCGTCGGCGTGAAGCTGGGTGCCGGGCATGCCCGCCAGGCGATCGAACGCGCGCTCGACGAGCGCTACGAGACGGAGCCGTGGACGGCACGAGTGCGCCTCGTGGATGTGCCTCCGCTGTACCTCGCGGGGGAGGAACGGGCCCTCGTGAACCTGATCAACCGCGGCCGCGCGATCCCACCCCAGGGTTCATCGCGGCCGTTCGAACGCGGCGTGGGCGGCCGGCCGACGCTCGTCTCGAACGTCGAGACGCTCGCGCACCTCGCGTTCATCCATCAGATGGGCCCCGACCGGTTCCGCGAGGTTGGGCATGCCGACGCCCCCGGGACGATCCTCGTCTCGCTCTCCGGCGCCGTGGCGAAGCCGGGCGTGTACGAGGTCGCCACTGGGTGGCCGCTCCCCGAGCTGATCCGCGCGGCGGGCGGTGCCACCGGGGAGATCGGCGCGGTGCTGGTGGGTGGGTACGCGGGGACGTGGCTGACGGGCGAGCAGGCTGGACGCGCGACGCTCGACCGCGAAGGGATGGCCGCGGTGGGTGGCATCCTCGGCTGCGGCGCGATTGTGGCGCTCCCGTCGTCCTCCTGCGGGATTCACGAGACGGCGGCCGTGATGCGGTGGCTTGCGGACCAGACGGCGGGCCAGTGCGGTCCGTGCGTGCACGGGCTCGCCGCGATCGCGACCGCGACCGACGGGCTGCGCCTGGGAACGGTGAGCGCCGACGTGCTGGTACGACTCGCTCGGTGGGCCGGCGACGTCGAGGGCCGCGGCGCCTGCCGCTACCCC
>JALYLP010000729.1 GCA_030774195.1 Actinomycetota bacterium
CATCACGAAGGCGGCAACCCGAAGATGACCCCGACCGCGGAATCCCAGACGATGGACCGCCCGTCGGAGGACCAGTCCGGTCCCCAGTCCGCGACACCGTCCTTCGTGAGCCCCCGCTCGGCGGAGCCGTCCGCGTCCATCACGTAGATCTCGGTCGTATCGTCGTCACCCGGCTGGCGTCGGTACGCGATCCTGCCGTCCGGCGCCAGCGTGGGATCGAACTCCTGAGCTCGATCGCGGGTGAGCCGCCGAGGGCGCGAGCCATCGGCTTCCGCGATCCACACATCTTGTGTTTCGCTCGAGAACGCGATCCGCCCTTCGAGTGAGCCCACGTCGATGGGCGTTCCGATCGGCGGCTGCTCGCCGATCGACGGTTGCTCCGGAGATGCGGTCGGCGGGGACGTCGCTGCCGAAGTATGTGTCGACGTACACGCGATGAGTAGGACGAGAGCTGAAACATGGAGACGTTTCATGTCGCGACCTGCTTATCCGACTTTCTTCAGCGGCGCGTATGCGAGCAGCACGCGTTTCTCACCCACCTCGGCGAATCGGATCGTGGCCTCGGCGTCCTCGCCGTAGCCGGTCATCTGCACGATCACGCCCTCGCCCCATCGCTCGTGCACGACCGTGTCGCCTTCCTTGACCGCCGGGGTTTCGCGCTTGGGGATGGGGGGCACCGAAGGTGCCTTCCAACTCCGCTCGACCGCCACCTCGCCGCCGCGTCCCGGCAATCCGACGACGGTGTAGCCACCGCTCTTCCCGCCGTTGCGCTCCTGCTGCCCGCCGTACCTCGGCCGGGAGCGCTGTTGGACGCGCGTCTCGGACTCCTTAACCTCGACGAGGTGCTCCGGGATCTCGCCCAGGAAGCGTGAGGGCGGGTTGTAGCTGGTCTGTCCGAACAGGGTTCGACTCCACGCGTGCGTCAGGTACAAGCGCTCCTGTGCTCGCGTGATCCCGACGTACGCCAGCCTGCGCTCCTCCTCGAGCTCCGACTGATCGGTCATCGATCGGAAGTGCGGGAAGATCCCGTCCTCCATCCCCACGACGAACACGACCGGGAACTCGAGGCCCTTCGCGATGTGCAAGGTCATGAGCGTGACGCTCGAGTCCTCCTCCTCGTACTCGTCCTGCTCGCCCACCAACGACACCTGCTCCAGGAAGCCGCTGAGACCGCTCTCGGGGTCGCGGGCCGCGGTCTCCATCGCCGCGCCCGAGAGCTCCTGGATGTTCTCGATCCGCCCCTGCGCCTCGATCGTGCGCTCCTCCTCGAGCTCGGCGAGGTACCCGGATTCCTGCGCCGCGAGCTCGACCATCCTCGCGGCCGTCGCACCGTCCGCCAGATGTCCTTCGAGCGCGATCATCACCTGGTTGAACCCCGCGACCGCCCCTTTCGCCCGCGCGTTCAACAGCGAGATCTCGTCGACACGCCGGCACGCCTCGACGACGTCGATGTCCTCGTCGCGAGCGAAGGCCTCGACCGCCGCCACCGTCTGGTCCCCGATCCCCCGCTTCGGCATGTTGACGACGCGGCGGAAGCTGATCACGTCCTGCGGGTTGAGCAGCAGACGGAGGTAGCCGAGCACGTCCTTGATCTCGCGTCGCTGGAAGAACCGAACCCCGCCGAACACGCGGTACGGCATGCCGACGCGCATGAAGATGTCCTCGATCACGCGAGATTGGGCGTTCGTCCGGTAGAAGACGGCCACGTCCCGGAAGCGATGTCCTTCCTCGTCCCGGAGCCGCTGGATCTCGGAAGCGACGAACAGTGCCTCCTCGTGTTCGTCGTTCGCCCGGAAACTGACCACGAGCTCCCCCGCGGCCGAGTCCGTCCAGAGGGTCTTCGGCTTCCGCTGCGTGTTGTGCTCGATCAGCGCGTTCGCGACCGCGAGGATGTTTCCGGTGGAGCGGTAGTTCTGCTCCATCAGGAAGACCTGGGCGTCCGGATAGTCGCGTTCGAAGTCGAGGATGTTCTGGATCGTCGCTCCGCGCCAGGAGTAGACGCCCTGATCGGCATCGCCCACGACGCACACGTTCCGATACAGGCTCGCCAGCTGGTTGACCAGCTCGTACTGCGCCCTCGACGTGTCCTGATACTCGTCGACCAGGATGTACCGGAACCGCTCCTGGTAGTGACGGAGCACGTCAGGGTGGTCGCGGAACAGCCGAACCGTCTCGGCGATCAGGTCGTCGAAGTCCAACGCACCCGCGTCGTGCTTGCGACGCTCGTACGCCACGTACACCTTAGCGACGATCTCCTCGTAGAAGTTCGATGCCATCTGAGCGAACTCGTCGGGCGCGATCACGCGGTCCTTCGCCTTGGAGATCGCCGCGGCCATCGCCTTCGGCGAGAATCGCTTCGGGTCCACGTCGAGCTCCTTCAGGATGCCGGCGATCAGTCGTTCGGTGTCGCCGTCGTCGTAGATCGTGAAGCTCGAAGGAACGCCGAGATGCGTGTGTTCGCGGCGCAGGATGCGGGCACACGTCGCGTGGAACGTCAGGATCCACATGTTCCGGGCGACGCCCGAGCCAACGAGCCGCTCGACGCGTTCGGCCATCTCCCGCGCTGCCTTGTTCGTGAAGGTGATGGCAAGGATCTGGTACGGGCTGACGCCGTGCTGCCTGATCAGGTAGGCGATCCGATGGGTGAGCGCCCGGGTCTTGCCGCTGCCCGCGCCGGCGACGATCAGGACCGGACCTTCCGTATGTAGAACGGCCTCGCGCTGGATGTCGTTGAGCGGCTCGAGCAGGGGGGACATCGCCGAGGTCATCGGAGCCCAGTGTAGGAGGCCTCCACGACGGAACCTTCGTTTCGCCGGCCGGCATCCACGGGCTACGCTCCCTCGGTGAGCCAGGAAGGACCGATCTCCGGCGGGCGGCGCGCCGTCACGGCCCTGTTCGCCGACGTGGCGGGATCGACCCAACTCGGAGCGAAGCTCGACCCGGAAGACGTCGTGGAGCTGGTCGGTGGAGCGGTCCGCCGATTCTGCGAGGTCGTCGAGCGATACGGGGGAACCGTCAAGGACGTGGCGGGAGATGGCATCCTGGCGTTGTTCGGCGCTCCGACCGCACACGAAGACGACCCCGAGCGTGCGGTGCTCGCAGGGTTAGAGATCCAGCGCGTCGCGGCGCACCACTCGCAGACCGTCGGTGGGCCCGCCGGCCTCGATCCTGTCGGCGTGCGGGTGGGGATCGAAACCGGGATCGTCGTGATCGCACCGGTCGGAGGTGGAAGCCGTATGGAGTTGGGTGCGACCGGAGACGCCGTGAACACCGCCGCACGACTTCAGGCCGAAGCGGAGATCGGAACGGTGCTCGTCGGCCCGGAGACCCGGCGCCAGCTTCGCGACACCATGCTGTGGGGTCCGACGCAGCGGCTCGAGCTTCGGGGCAAGAGCGATGTCGTCGAGGGAGCGGTGGCGCTGGGCACCAAAGAGCGACCCGCGGATCTCGACGTCCCGCTCGTGGGTCGCGGCGACGAGATGGTGACACTCGCCGGCGTGATCGAGGATCTGCGGCGCGGGACCGGACGGACGATCATCGTCGTCGGCGAAGCGGGCATCGGCAAGAGCCGGCTGCTCGCCGAGGCGCGCACGCGTGCACGGGACGCGAACGTGGCATGGCTCGACGGGCGATGCCGGGCATTGGAGGAGGGGACGCCGTTCGCCGGCTTCCGTGACCTCCTTCGATCGTCCCCCCCTGGCGTTGCTGCGGAGGGCGAAGCCGGATCGATCGTGCGCCGACTCGCCGAAGGTGAGCCCGCCCGCGAGGAGGGTGGCCGTTCGCCGGAGGCGCTGCGGTTCGACACCCTCGAGGCGATCGCGACCTTCGCGAGTGGGGTGGCCCGCCGAGGTCCCGTCATCCTGTGCTTCGAGGACCTCCACTGGAGCGACCCAAGCACCCTCGACGCCGTTCGCCGCCTTCGTGACGTCACCCGGGTCGATCCGGTCGCCGTCATCGCAACGGTGCGGGTCGTGACGGGGCACGCGTCGAGAGCGCTCCTCACCGAATCCGAAGCCGATCCCTCGACGGTCGTGCTCACGTTGGGGCCGCTCGCGCAGGATGAGGAACGCCGCCTGTTGGCGGAGCTCTCGGGACAGACGCTCCCGAAGGGGACGGAGGATTCGATCCTGAGCGCATCGGACGGCGTTCCGCTCTACCTCCGAGAATTCGTGCGCTCGCTCCGGGGTGCCGAAGCGGACCGGACCGTTGAGCGTGGCGTTCCACCGACGTTGGATCGCTTGATCCTCACTCGGCTTGATCGCCTCCCGGCTGCGGCTCGTGAGACGCTCACCGCCCTGTCCGTGCTGGGGAGAGATGTGGATCTCGCCGTCGCACGGTCATCGGTCCTGCGCGACGACCCCGACGCCTCCCTCATCGAGCTCGTCCGTCAGGGCCTGATCGACGTCGAGGGGGCCACCTGTTCGTTCTCGCATGGACTCGTGCAAGAGGTCGCGTACTCGACCCTGCTGCGCGATCGGCGCAGGGAGCTGCATCGGCGCGCGGCGGAGACGCTCGAGACGTCCTCGGTGGAGCATCAGGACGCGACGCTCGCATACCACTGGGAGCAGGCCGGAGAACCGGCGGCGGCGATCGCGTACCACGTGGCCGCCGCCGATGCCGCGGAGGCCGTCTCTGGCTTGATCGAAGCGTTGGGCCACGTTGACGGCGCGGTCCGCCTGGCCACTGGCGTTGATGCCGACGTCGATGTGCCTGGGCTCATCCTTCGCCGCGCCAGGCTGTACGATCACCTCGGCAACGCGGCCTCGGCCCGTGAGGATGCCGAACAGGTCCTCGCCGCGGCCCGCGAACGGCGCGACCGGCACCTGGAGCTGCACGCCCTCGAGGAGCTCGGATCCATCCTCGCCGGCGCCGTCGACTACCGGGCGGCAACTCCCCTGTTCGACGAAGCACTTCATCTCGCGGAGGTGTCGGGAGACCGCGCGGAGCTGGTGCGTTGTCACGCCCGGCTGTCGATCGCCTGGACGAACCGTCTGCGTTTCGACCGGGGACTCGAACATGCCGAGCACGCCCTGGCGATCGCTCAGGACGATCGATCGCCCGAGCTCGAGGCGGAGGCGCTCGATGCCCTCAAACAGGTGGAGCTCCAGATCGGAGACTTCCCTTCTGCCGAAGGTCACGCCTACACGCTGCTCGCCTTCGCGGAACGCCGAGGCGACCTCTGGTCTGCGCAGTTCTGCCCTCTCGAGCTCGGCATGATCAAGATCGCACAGGGACGATGGGATGAGGCCACGTCTTATCTCGACGACGGATTGGAGATGAACCGCCGGGTTCGCGACGACGGGAACACGCCCGCCCACCTGGCCGTGCGCGCCTGGTTGGAGCGCTTGCAGGGTCGATATGGAGCCAGCTTGGAACTAGCGAAGCAGGCCTGGAGCGCGGCGCTGCGACAGGGCCACGCCGAATGGACCGCTTGGTCCGCCATCTACCTGGGCTCGCTCCTCCTGGACCTCGGGGCGGCCGAGGAGGCATCCGAGGTCCTGGAACAAGGGGCATCGGCAGCCGAGCGCTCGGGCGCCGACCTCCACGGGGTTCGATGCTTTGCCCAACTTGGCCGCGCTCGGCTCGCTGCAGGCGACGTGGCGGGAGCGGGCGAGGCTCTTGGACGGGCCGACGACGTCTTCGTTCGGGTCGTGCTTCCTCGGGATCGGACATTCGTGTTCGCGTGGGATGCGTACGTCGACGCCGCGTTGATCCGGGCGACGCTCGGAGACGGGGCGAAGGCTGCGGCTGATCTCACGCCGCTCATCCGGATGTGGGAGCGCGACGGCTTCCGCGAGGCGGTCGCGGAAGGGCACCTTGCGCTCGCCCGGCTTGCATCTCGTGCCGGCGACACAGAGGGCGTCGCACGAGCTGCCCGAGCTGCGACCGCAGAGGCGGGAGCGGCGGGCTTGCCCGGAACGGCGTGGAGGGCTCACGCTCTTCTCTCGACCTTCGCGGGGGCGGATCCAGAGCACGCCGAGGCCGCACGCTCCATCGTCGGGGGGTTGACCGCTTCCCTGGAAGACAACACACTCGCAACCACACTTGCCACCACCCTGGAGCGAGAGCTGGGAGACACAGGATGACGATCGAGGTCAACGGACTGCATCATGTGTTGATCCGAGTGCAAGATCCCGAGCGAGCCCGCACATTCTATGAGCAGACGCTCGGATTCTCGTTCATGGAGCTCCCCGTCGACGCGACCTTCGTCGCCGAGTGGAGGGGACACCCGACGGAAGGGATGCTCCTCGCCACCCCGCTGGGGAACACGTTCCTGATCCTTGCTCCGTCACTCGAAGGAACTCCGGACGACGATCGTTTCAGCGAGCAGCGCATCGGCGTCGACCATCTGGCGTTCGGAGTGGACGACCCCGCCGTGCTCGAAGAAGTGGTCTCGGCACTCGAAGGGGCCTCCGTCCCCACGGCAGGGATCGAGATCGATCCGGTCCTCGGCAAGTCGTACGTTGCTTTCCGCGATCCCGACAACGTCCAGTGGGAGTTCTATCTGGCGACCTGATCGTCTGCAAGATCCGGCGACGTCCGGCCGATGTTGGACCGGATGGCCCACGGTACCGTTCATGCTGTGAGCACCGTGGCAACCGATGTTCCCGCGCGACGCCGCCTGGATGGGCGAACAGCCATCCGGTGGTTCGGGCTGCTCTGTCTGATGGGGGCGGCGTTCTTCGCCGGATATGTCGCCTGGCTCCTGTGGGGAACGGGCCTGCAGACCCAACGGGCGCAGGACGCGCTGCGACCGGCCATCGAAGGGCAGATCGCGAACCCCCGACCGCCCTCCGAGGGCCCGAGACCCGGATCGCTCGTCATCCCGGGAAGCGCCTACGGGGTGATCAGGATCCCCAGGATCGGTCTGGACATGGTGGTCGTCCAGGGCACCGACTACACATCGCTCAAGGCCGGACCCGGGCACTACGTCGACACCGCCGACCCGTGGGACGGGACGGGTCGGGTGGGCATCGCCGGACATCGCACGACGTATCTGCACCCGTTCTTCAACCTGGACCAGGTCCGGCCGGGCGACACGATCCAGCTGCTCACCGGGTTCGGCACCTACACGTACGTGGTCACGCAGAACCTCGTCCTGCCCGAAGCAACGGCGGGAGTCGTCTTGCGGCAAACCAGCCGGCCCACGCTCGTCCTTACCACCTGCAACCCGAAGTACGCGAGCTCCCAGCGGCTGATCGTGGAGGCGGATCTGACGCGTTCGCCCGCCTGAGGCCGGTACGAGGATTACGCTCACCGGACGTCGCCCTCGGAGGGCTCGTGGCCGAGACACCGCAGTCGTTCCCGGATGGGTCCTTCCTCGCCAGCCTCGAGTCGGCCGATCGGTCCAAGCTCGTACGCGAGGGTCGTCCGATGTCGCTCCCTGCGGGCGCCACGTTGCTGTTCGAGGGAGACCTGTCCGATCACTGGGTCTCGTCCGTTGCGGTCAACCCGGGGATCAAGCACCGGACGAAGTACGGGAAGGTGACCGGATCGCAGACGAACCAAGCCCGCGATCCGGCGCTGAAGGCCGTGACCGATCGGATCCGCCTGGGCGCACCGAGATGGCTCCGTAGTCGCGGCGCAGCGGTCCGGATGGAGGTGGGGGC
>JALYLP010000730.1 GCA_030774195.1 Actinomycetota bacterium
TCGAGTGGATCCTGGGATTCCGTTTGCGCGGAACGACGCTCCTGCTCGATCCCTGCATCCCCCGCGCCTGGCCGGGCTACGAGATCGACTTCCGCTATCACTCCGCCAGATACGAGATCGTCGTGGAGAACCCGCAGGGGGTCAGTCGCGGGGTGGTATGGTCGGAGCTCGACGGACAGGCGCTGACGGGCGGCGGCACCGCGATCCCGCTCGCCGACGACGGCGCCACGCACCGGGTCCGCGTCGTCCTCGGCTAGGCCTCGTGCCGGGCGAGACCTCCGACGACGTCCCGACGCTACGTCACGACGAGCGGTCTTTGGGCGGCCTTTTTCGAGCGGCGCCACGCGCTCCTGCTAGGGGGGCACACGATGGAGCACGACAACACGCCCAAAGAGCCGACCGCGTTCGCCGAAGGCGGAGCCTACGCCAGCGCCACCGAAGAGGAGCTGTCCCGGATCGCTTGTGAAGCGGTCCGCCAACCACCCGACCGGCGGCTCGATAAGCAGCTGGCGCGGATGGGCCTAGGGGAGACCTCTCAGCCGGCCGAACCCCAGCCGGGTCAACCGACGGGCCGCTCGGTCGAGATCGCCCCTGAGCCTGAGCGCCTCGGCAAGGAACTCTGGCGCATCGAGGTGCTCCTCTGGGTGGTCGTCGCCGTCATTGGGATCCTTGCGGTCATGGTGGTGGTCCTGCTCTTCCGTTGACGGATCGCCGCCAATGCCGCTCAATGCTGGCGAGGCTGTGACGTGGGGCTCTCCCGTCTAGACGATTGGGCCGCGGTGCGTTGTTCCCCGTGCCGATTACCGAACAGCCGCCTTCCCACCGACGCCGAGTACGGCGCTGACCAGCAGCAGGTCGTCGTCGACCGGCACCGCGTGGGCGACCTGATCGAGGAAGGTCCGCATGTGTTCATTGCGATGGCCTTCCCCGCCCTGGTGCCCTCGATCGGTGGTCGTCCGGTCGAGCGGTGCCGGCCAGGGACCGCGGAGTCGATGCGGTGGCGCACGGTCAGCGCAAGGCTCCAGCGCAACACCGTAGCCGAGTTGGCCGAGATCCAGACACCGGTGGTGCGGGGACTGGTCATCGCGGCCCCTTCTTGCAGGATGCGGTGGTGAAATCCGCGACGTCCGCAGTGTAGGCCGCGCCTCCGCCAGGGCGGGCGATCATGGACCCCCACCCGCATGGACCAGAAATCCGCCGGTTTACCTCGATCGTGCCTCCGGAGGCCGGCGGTGGATTACACGTCGCGGAGGGGCCGACTCATCGGGTTCGCGTCGTCGGCGCTGCTCGTTGGCCTCGTAGGTCGTCCGGATCAGCCTGGCGAGCTCCTTGAACCCGTCCTCGCCGAGCAATTTCCGGAGCCTGGGATACGACTCGGCCGTGGCGTCAGCCCTGGACATGGACCCTCCAGCGTCACCCTCGCGGACTTGGACGGGGGGTCCCGCGAGTCTACGCCCGCCCCGCACACCAGCGAGAAACCCGGAACCAGGACGCTGAACCCCCCGCGGGTGTCCGGGCCCGCCGGCGTGCGCCGCTCTAGCGTGGCCCTGCCGCCGGACGGCCCACCGGCCGGATGCGCGAAATCGCGAGCGCGACGAGGGCGCCGAGGACCCCGACGGCGATGAGCAGACCGCGAACCTCCGCCGAGTAGGACAGCCCAAGCGCCGCATCGAGCGACGCCGACCCAGATCCCGTGCCGGCGAGGGCCACGACCCCCGCCGCGAGGCTGAGCGGGAACTCGACGCCGCCGTTGGCGTTCCAGAAGCCCTTCGGCAGGTGGACGAGCCCAACGATCACGAGCGACTGGGCGATGAGCGCCGCGGTCGCCAGGGGGGTCAGGAGACCCACGGCGAGCAGGACCCCGCCCCCGAGTTCGGCGGCCGTCGAGACGAGAGCCCAGAAGCCTGCCGGTCGGACCCGCATGCGCTCGACCCCGGCGCGCCAGCCGGCATACTTTGGACCCGACCACCATCCAAATGCCTTCTGCGCGCCGTGGGCGGCGAAGGTCAGGCCGATCACGAGACGCAGGATGAGTAGACCGAGATCGCCGGGTGTCATTGCCGTGACTCCAGTCGAGACACCTG
>JALYLP010000731.1 GCA_030774195.1 Actinomycetota bacterium
CCCTCACCCTCCCCTTCCCCAAGTCCTTCTGATCCGCCCAGCCAAGATGGTCCTTGGTGATGTGCTGATCCCCGACCTGCCAAATGGGACGCGGTGGCCTGACAACTCATGCTTATCCAGTCGGATCGGTTCGGGTCCCGCGTTGGTCCGCCGAGCCCCGCCTCATCGAAGACGTCTCAGTTCCTTCACTTCTGCCCAGCGGAAGCAATCTGCTACGTGGCAATTGACTAAACCGCACGCTTGCATGAACGCGTAACACACGGTCGGTCCGACGAACGCGAACCCTCGCCGCTTCAATTCCTTCGACATCGCCCGCGACGCCGGCGTCTCGGCCGGGATGTCGCCCATCCCCTTCCATCGGTTCACCGTGGGGATCCCGTCGACGAACGACCACACGAACGCGTCGAGCGGACCGTCGGCGCCCAGCTCCAGGATCGCGGCGGCGTTCCTGACCACCGACTCGACCTTCAGGCGGTTCCGCACGATCGATGGATCCTTGAGTAAGCGCTCAACACGCGCGGGGGTGAACCGAGCGACCTTCTTAGGATCGAAGGATGCGAACGCCCGGCGGTACCCCTCGCGCTTGTGAAGGATCGTGGACCATGACAGGCCCGCCTGGGCACCCTCGAGGCTGAGCATCTCGAAGAGACGGGCCTCGTCGTGCACGGGCACGCCCCACTCCTCGTCGTGATAGGCGAGGTACTCGGGATCGTTCGTGGGAGCCCACGGGCAGCGCACGGGCACGAGAGGCTCAGGTCACGCGCGCCGCGTGCGTGTAGACGTTGCACCGACCGTCCCGCACGAACCCGATCACCGTGACGCCGAGCCGCTCGGCGGCATCGACGGCGAGCGACGAGGGCGCGCCGACCGCGCTCACGACCGGGACCCCCGCCACTGCCGCCTTCTGCACGATCTCGAACGAGACCCGCCCGGACACCTGCACGATGCGCTCGGAGAGCGGAACGGCGCCGGCGAGCAGCTGCTCGCCGATCACCTTGTCGATCGCGTTGTGTCGGCCCACATCTTCGCGGACGCTCACGGGCTCGCCAGCGGCCGAGAACAGCCCCGCGGCGTGCAGTCCGCCCGTCCGTTCGAACACACGCTGCGCCGACCGCAGCCGATCCGGGAGCTCGACGATGGTTCCCACGGGGACCGTGAACCCCAGCGGGATCGGGGCACACCGGACCTCCACGTCCTCCAGGGCCGCCTTCCCACACACGCCGCAGGACGACGTCGCGAAGAAGTTCCGGTGCAGGACGGTCTCGTCGAAGCGCTCGGCGAGCGCCACCGTGATGACGTTGTACCGCTGCTCCTCCGTGTCGACGTCGTCGCAGTACGCCACCTGACGGACATCGCCGGGGCGGATCAAACCCTCGGTGAACAGGAACCCCACGGCGAGCTCGAAGTCACCGCCGGGCGTCCGCATCGTCACCGCGACGCGCACCGCCTCCTGGCCGGGTCCGTGTGCCCGGATCTCCATCGGCTCCTCGGTGGCGAGCGCGTCCGCGCGTTCGGCACGCGTCCCGTCCCGGAGCGCGACCACCCTCACCGGCGTGACGTTCTTCCGCAGTGGTTCGGAGACGGCCATCCCCCAGTATCGCGCCGCGGGAGGCCAGCGTGGCAAGATGCGGTGCGTGAGCGAACCCGGCCGCGAGGACGCCACCCGACGCACATACCTCGCACAGGAGCGGACCTTGCTGGCCTGGTGGCGGTCCGGGCTGGCCGCCCTTGCGGTCGCAGTCGGCGTGGGCCGGCTCGTGCCCTCACTGCTCGACGTCTCCGCTCCCCCGTTCGTCACGCTCGGGATCTGCTTCGGCCTCGTGGGGATCGCCTTCTTCGTGGTGGGCTCGAACCGCAACCGTCAGGTCCACCGGAACCTCTCCGAGGGCGGGTTCAAGCCGCTGAACGATCGCGTCGTATGGTGGCTCACGGTCGCGCTCGTCGCACTGAGCGTCGCGACGATGGTGCTCCTCGTCGCGCAACCCTAACCCGCGCTGCGCTATCGTCCGGGAACCGCCGACGCACGAGAAGGAGCGCTTGTCGCCATGAAGTCAGGGCTCGAGATCGCCCAGGCAGCGACGATGGAGCCGGTCGTCGACGTGGCCACGGCGGCGGGCATCCTGCCGGAAGAGCTGCGTTCGTACGGGACCTACCGGGCGAAGGTTGCTCTCTCGATCCTCGACCGCCTGCGCGAGGGCCCCGACGGCAAGCTCGTGATCACGACCGCGATCACGCCGACCAAGGCCGGGGAAGGCAAGACGACGACGTCCATCTCGCTCACGCAGGGGTTGGGCGTCCTCGGGAAGAACGTCGCACTGGCTCTCCGCGAACCCTCGATGGGCCCCGTCTTCGGGATCAAGGGCGGTGGGACCGGCGGGGGTTACGCGCAGGTCGTGCCGATGGAGGACATCAACCTCCACTTCAACGGGGATTTCCATGCGGTCACCGCGGCACACAACCTCCTCGCCGCGGCGCTCGACGCCTCGATCTTCCATGGCAACCCGCTCGGGATCGACCCCCAGACCATCACGTGGCCGCGCACGATCGACGTGAACGACCGCGAGCTCCGTCGAACGGTCGTCGGGCTGGGCGGCAAGGCGCACGGGATCCCTCGGGAGAACGAGTTCGTGATCACAGCGGCCTCGGAGATCATGGCGATCCTGGCGCTCACCGCTGATCTGCAGGACCTCCGCGCGCGCCTCGGTCGCGTGGTCGTCGCGTCCACGTATGAAGGCGAGCCGGTGATCGCCGACCAGCTCCGCGTCGCCGGCGCGATGACCGTGGTGATGCGCGATGCGATCGAGCCGAACCTGGTGCAGACCCTCGAACATCAGCCGGTCTTCATCCACGCGGGGCCGTTCGGCAACATCGCCCACGCGAACAACTCCATCATCGAGGATCGGATCGCGCTCAAGCTTGCGGACTACGTCGTCACCGAGGCCGGGTTCGGAAGCGACCTGGGCTTCCAGAAGTTCTGCGACATCGTGTGCCGCCTCGGGGGGTTCGCCCCTTCGGCCGGCGTCCTAGTTACGACGGTTCGCGCGACGAAATCCCATGGAGGCATGCCGTTCGCGGAGCTGGGCTCCGAAGGCCTCGATGCGCTCCGGCGGGGCGTCGACAACCTCAAGGCGCACATCGGCATCATCCGTCGGTACGGGCTGCCGTGCGTCGTGTCGATCAACAACTTCCCCACCGACACGGACGCCGAGCTCGAACTGATCCACGAGCTCGCGCTGGGCGCGGGCGCCGAGACGGTGGTCGTGAACCGTGGTTTCGCCGAGGGCGGCAAGGGCGCCGTCGACCTGGCGGAGGCCGTCATCGCTGCGTGCGAGCGCCCCAGCGCGTTCCACCAGCTCACGCCCGACGGGACGACGCTCCGCGACCAGATCGACGCGATCGCGACCGCGTTGTACGGCGCCGATGGCGTCGACTACCTGCCCCAGGCCGAGACCGACCTGGCACGGATGGACCGTCTCGGCTTCGGAACGGTCCCCGTGTGCATGGCCAAGACGCATCTGTCGCTCAGCCACGAACCCACGTGGCTCAACCGGCCGCGCGGCTACCGGCTGCCGGTGCGCAGCGTCGTTCCCGCGGCGGGAGCCGGGTTCGTGGTCGCGCTGTGCGGAGAGATGCAACGGATGCCCGGGCTGGGTCGAACCCCGAACTTCACCGGCGTGGACATCGGGCCGGACGGCCGCACGGTCGGACTGTTCTGAAGCTCAGGCGACGTCGTCGTCCGGGGGCATCACGCAGAACTCGTTGCCCTCCGGGTCGAGCATCACGCACCACATGCCGCCGTCCCCCTCGGCCCAGTTGCGGATCGACGCGCCCAGCCCCTCCAACCGCTCCACCTCAGTCTCCAGCTCCTCGCCTGCCTGGAGGTCGAGGTGCATCCGGTTCTTGACGACCTTCTCCTCGGGGACTTCCACCAGGAAGATCACGGGCAGGTCCGAGTCGTCGGGCGGCTCGACCATCACGGTCGGATCTTCCTCGGGATCGAAGATCCCCTTCGATGCGAGACGTGCGAGCTCCTCCTCGTCATAGGGAGCGACGCGCCACTCGAGCGCCGCGGCCCAGAACCGCGCGAGTGGGGCCGCGTCGCGGCAGTCCAACACGACGGCGTCGATCCTCACGGTCGCAGCCTGCCGCGACGCGGCCCCGCGCGCAACCCCCGGGCGGGCAACGGGTTCAGGTGTGGACGGCGATCACGAAGGCTTCGCCCACGTCGCGCAGGATCGACTGCGCCCGGTTCCGGAGCGAGCTTGCGGAGTCCGACAGCTCGCGCTGCCGCGTCTTGTCGATGAACGTGATCGCGTTGATGTCCACGTTGGCGAGCGCCGACAGGGCGGCCGCGTGCAACGCCGCAGCCGCGCTGTACGCGTCCGAAGCGGCGTTGGGGTTGCCCGAGGTGATCGCCTCTTCCGCGAGCCCCATCAGGTACACCGAACGACGAGCGATCTCGAGCGGCACATCGGCCGCGTTCTCGAGCGCGTGCTGGAGCGTGTAGGTGCGGACCTGCAACTGCTCCGCAGTGTCCTTCGGCAGCCTGTAGGCGGCCATCACGTCCCGATAGGCGGCCGCGTCACGGTCGGCCAGGCCGAGCAGGATGTGGCGTTCCTCGTCGCACTCCTCGGCCATCGCCGCCATCCGCCCCGCCACCTCTTCGAACCCCTTCTTCTTGAGCGTCAGGCGGGCGACCATCACGATCAACGCCGCGCCGGCCGCCGCCGCGATGCCGGCCCAGGCGCCCCCACCGGGGGTCGGCGCGTCCGATCCCAGTTCGTCGAGGAACCGCTGGATCCGCTGGCCTCCGAGCGGGACCTCCACCGCGATGGCAGGTTGCGGCATCGCGACGCTCTTCCCGGTGCTCCAACCGGCCGACGACCGTTCCGGCGGTGTCCCTTCGTTCACGTCGCTCATCCGGCTCCCTCGATCTGCCGCTCCAGGACCTGGCGGTCCGCATCGAATCCTCGCAGGCGGACGTGGGCGATGTCTCCTTCGCCAAGCGCCGCCTCCGGAACGAGGCCAACGATCTCCGAGTCGGTGATCCGCAGTCCCCGGGCTTCGGCCTCGGTGGCGACCGCGTCGAACGCATCCGCGATCCCGGTCACCTCATGGTCGACGAGGTTCATCGACACGGTGACGGATCCGCGCTCCGGGACCAGGAACCCGATCGCCCGCAGCCCCGGGAGACCCCCACCCGACGTCCTGACCGCTCGGGCGATCGCGCGCGCCGCTTCCTCGTCCGTGCCGTCGAGATAGACGTTGAACGCGATCAGCGCCTTCCGCGCGCCGACTGCGGTGGCGCCGGCGGCGCCGAGCACATGGGGCCCGAAGTCGGGGAGACGCTCCCCCCGGGCGACGGCGTCGCGGAGCCCTTCGAACTCGCCCCTGCGCACCTCGGCCAGCGACGCGCGTTCGGGAACGAGCGCAGCCTGATCGTAGAGGTAGACGGGGAGGTCCAGTGACGTCGCCAACTCCTTCGCGAAGCTCCGCGCGAGCTCGATGCAGTCGTCCATCGTCACCCCGCGGATCGGCATGAACGGGATCACGTCGGCGGCGCCCATCCGCGGGTGCCCACCCGTGTGGTGTTCCATGTCGATCAGCGCGACGGCAACCCGCGCCCCGGAGAGCGCGGCGCGCGTTACCGCGTCCTGATCGCCGAGCACCGTCGTATCGAGGCGGTTGTGATCCGGGTCGGCCTGGCGATAGACGAGGTGGGCGCCGGGGACCTGCAGCGCCCTGCAGATGGCTTCGATCACGTCGGTCCGTCGACCCTCGCTGAAGTTCGGAACGACGCCGAACATCTGCTCCGCGACCACGGCGCGACTCTAGCGCGCCCCTCAGTCGCGCGGCCGCCGCTTCTGCGGATCGAGGATCGCCAGCGGCGCGACCGTCGCCGCTGCCGTGCCGTCCCCAACCGCGACCTCCACCTTCTCGCCGTCCGTGGCGAGGTCGGCGTCGAGCACCGCGAGACCGATGGTCCCCACGCGGGGGCTGGAGGCAGGCGAGGTGACCACGCCCACCTCCCGGCCGTCCTTGGTGACCGCCGCCCCGTAGTCGGGCGCGGCGTCCCCCTCGATCTGGAGCGTCTTGAACCGCTTCGGAGGGTTCGCGCCCCGTTCGCGCAATGCCGTTTCCCCGACGCACTCGGTGTCCGTCCGGATGAACCGGTCCATCGACAGGTCCCAGGGGGAACGCTCCCCAGGAACGTAGTCCACCGCGATGATGATCAGGCCGACCTCGGTGCGGGCGAGGTCGATCGCGGTCAAGCCGAACGGCATCGCCCCGGCCCCGAGGAGCGCATCCCACACCGTCTGTGCGTCGTTCGGCGCGACGATCACCTCGTACCCGTGCTCACCGCTGAATCCCGTGCGGGTCACCGTGGCCGGCACGCCGGCGACCGTCACCGGCTCCGGCCAGAACCGGAAGTACCCCAGCTCGCCGAGGTCGCGATCGACCAGCGGCCGCAGCGTGTCCTGTGACGTCGGGCCCTGGACGGCGACCATGGCCAGATCGTCGGTGCGATGTTCGATCTCAGCATCCAGGTCGGCCGCGGTCTCACGGAACCAGCCCTCGAGATCAGCGGTGTTGATCAGGACCCAGAAGCGGTCGTCGGCGAACCGGTACACGTTGCCGTCGTCGACCATGGAACCGTCCGCGTTCACGAAGGCGCCGTAGCGGACCTGGCCCGGTTGCATCCCCTCCACCGCGTTGGTGAACCGTCGCTGGATCAGCCGCGCCGCATCCGGCCCGATCACCTCGTACTTGCACGTCGAGAAGAGGTCCCAGATCCCGGTCCCGGTCCTGACCGCCTCGTACTCTTCCAGCGGGTCTCGACCCTCGTGCATCGTCCAGGGGTACCCGTCCTCCCACATGGTCTCGGCCCCGTGGGCCTCGTGCCATGCGTGCAGCGGCGAGCGCTTGTCCTCGGTCATCAGCGATGTCTCCTCCGGTCGTGAACGCCGCGGGCCTCAGGCGCGCGGCTTCTCCTTAGGTGGGTCGTAGATCGCGAGCACGTCGACGGTACCGGTCATCGTCCTGCCGTCGTGCTCGACCGAGACGTGGGTGCCGGGGGCGGCCAGATCCGTCCGCAGGACGGCGAGGCCGATCCGTCCGAAGCGGGGACTCTCGGCCGGAGACGTCAGGACCCCGACCGTCTCGGCGCCGTCCAGGATGGCCGATCCGTACTCCGGGAGCTCGTCCCCGTCCAACCGGACGGTCACGAACCGGTTCGGCGGAGCCGCTGCCACCCCGCGGAGCTTCTCGGTTCCCATGTTGAGCTCGTTGAGCGACACGAATCGGTCGAGGCCGAGGTCGAACGGGGTCCGCTGGTGCGACTCGTAGTCGTAGTCGGTCACGATCATCCCGACCTCCACACGGATCGGCTCGATCACATCGGCGCCGTACGGTGTGGCGCCGGCGCCTTCGACCGCCTCCCAGAGGGCCTCGGCGTGCTCCGGACCGAGGAAGACCTCGTACCCGAGCTCGCCGCTGAACCCCGTCCGGGAGAGCCACACGGGCACGCCACCGACCTGCACCTGCTCCGGCAGGAAATGGAAGTAGCGGAGCGCGTCCAGGTCCACGTCCGTGATCGTCCGCATCAGGTCGCGGCTCTTCGGGCCCTGGATCTGCATGCTGGGAAGCTCCGGAGCGATGTATCGCACCTCGACGTCGAGTCCCTTGGACGCGGCGCCGAAGTACTCCTCGCGCTCGTCCGAGTTGGTGCACACCCACAGATGGTCCTCGGCGAAGCGGAAGACGGTCCCGTCGTCCACCAGGAGCCCGTCTTCGTCGACGAACGGACCGTAGCGGACCTGGCCTGCCGTCATGCCGACGATGTCGGCGGTGTGCACCCGCTGCGCGGCTTCGATCGCGTCCGGCCCGGTGAACTCCCACTTGTTGAGCGCGGACAGATCCCACATCCCCACCCCCTCGCGGATTGCGCGGTACTCGGCCGCGGGGTCGCCGAAGTTCGTGACCCACAACCAGCCGGCTTCGTCCGAGAAGCCGGCGGCCTTCTTCGATGTGATCGGGTGGAACGCGGTCTCCCTCGCCATGGGCTCGTTGTACCGCACGGCTGAACCGCGATTCAAGTCTGCGGGGTCGCGGCGCCGGGGCCGGGCCGGCCGGGAGCGCACCGGATCGTCTCCGTCTCGGTGACGATGACGTCGACGCCGAGGTCGAAGTTCCCGACCGGAAGGTCCTGCGGCAGGACCTGGAGGTCGAAGGCGATCGCGATCCGCGGCACGTCCCGCCGGGCGCGGCGGAGGAATCGATCGTAGAACCCACCCCCGTAGCCGATCCGGTGCCCGGACCGGTCGAAGGCGACCCCCGGTGTCACCACGAGATCGAGCACGTCGGGAGCGAGTGTCGTCCCGTCGGCCGGCTCGCGAGCGCCGAACGACGTCTCCCTCACCGGGTCGCCCGGCTCGTATCTGACCGCCATCAGATCCCCACCCTCGATCCGCGGCAAGCAGACCCGGATCCCCCGGGCATGCAGCGCCTCGAGCAGGGGCGGCGTCGACACCTCCGAACCGAACGACCAGAACGCCATCACAACACCGGCGTCCTGGACCTCAGGGAGCGCGAGGAACCGCTGGTGGATCGTGGTGCTGCGCGCGATGCGCTCGGCC
>JALYLP010000732.1 GCA_030774195.1 Actinomycetota bacterium
CAGCTGATGGCGCAGCTCTCCGCCGAGCGCGCGTCCAAGGCCCAAGCGGTGGCCGATCAGCAGGCGGTCCTGCGCGACCTTGACCGGACGAAGACGGAGATCGTCGCGCTGATCGCCAAGCTCCACAAGCAACTCCGTGCCGAAGCGCTCGCCGCCGTCGGCACCGCGTTCCAAGGCCCCGGACACATCGCGTACGGGGCGTGGGCCGGACTGTTCCTGCGAACCGTGGGCGCGCCCGGATGCCAGGCGAACCTGATCACGCTCGTGGCCTGGCAATACTCCGAGTTCACGCAGGCCGCGTGGAACCCGCTGGCGGACACGTTGGCGATGCCCGGGTCGACCACCTTCAACTCGTCCTTCGTGCAGGACTACGTCTCGTTGGACCAGGGCCTTCAGGCAACGCGCTTCACGCTCGTCAACGGAGCGGGGCTCGGATACGGGGCGATCCTGTCGGAGCTCACAGCGTGCGCGGATCCGATGAACACGGCGCACGCCATCAATGCCTCGATGTGGTGCCGGGGCTGTGCGGGCGGCGCGTACGTCGTCAACGACATCGCCAAGGTCGAGGCGGACTACACCCTCTATGCGCAGCTGTGAGTCAAGCTCCCTAGCCGAGGAGATCGTCGAGTGAGCCCTTCGGCTCCTCGGGCTTCGAGAAGAGATCGTCGAGCTTGGGCCCTTCGTGGTCTTCGGCCGCCGCCATGAGGTCTTCGAGGCTCCCGCCCTGATCGCCCTTCAAGCGGATCCGGAGCGCGGCGAGGACCGCGGCGTGCGGCTCCGAGAGTCCCTGCGACACCTTCATCTGGGTGAGGGCCTCCTCGGCTCGCGCCAAGAGTCGTTCGTCGTCCTTGCGTGCGTCGTCGCCCATCGCTCTCGTCCGTTCCGTCGACTCAGCCCACGCTACCATCGGCCCCCATGAGAGCGATCGTGTACACCGAGACCGGCGGTCCCGACGTGCTGAAGCTCGTCGAACGACCCGATCCGGCGCCGGGGCGGGACGAGGTGCTGGTCCGCGTCGCGGTGTCGGGCGTGAACCCGACCGACTGGAAGGCGCGCGGGGGTGACGGTCCCGGACAGCCGCTGGCCTTCCCCGAGGTCGTCCCGAACATGGACGGTGCCGGCACGGTCGTGGCGGTGGGAGCCGACGTCGATCCGGGGCGCGTCGGGGAGCGGGTCTGGTTGTGGGAAGCCGCGAGGCACCGGGCGAACGGCAGCGCGCAGGAGCTGGTGGCCCTGCCCGCGTCGCACGCGGTTCCTCTGTCCGAGGGAGCGTCGTTCGACCTCGGAGCGAGCATCGGCATCCCCGCTATGACCGCGCATCGATGCCTCACGGTCGGCGTCGACGGCCCGGCCACGCTCGGTCCCCACGTGCTCGAAGGACGCACCGTGCTCGTGGCGGGCGGCGCGGGAGCGGTGGGCCATGCCGCGATCGAGCTCGCCGCGTGGTCCGGCGCCACGGTGATCACTACGGTGAGCTCGCCGGAGAAGGAGGTACTCGCTTCGGCCGCCGGCGCGCGCCACGTCGTGAACTATCGGCAACCCGGGGCGGAAGAGGCCGTTCGTGCCGCGGCCCCGGACGGCGTCGACGTCATCGTCGAGGTGGCTCCCGTCACGAACGCCGCGCTGAACCAGGCGGTCATCGCTCGGAACGGCACCGAGGCGATCTACGCGAGCGAGCGCGACGATCTCACGATCGCGATCGATCCGGCGATGACCACCAACACACGCTTCCAGGTCGTCCTGGTCTACACGATGCCGGCGAGGGCCAAGGAGCAGGCGATCCGCGACGTGCAGGATGCGGTGGCGGCCGGCGCGCTTCGGGTGGGCGCCGAGGCGGGACTGCCGTTGATCCGGTTCCCGCTCGAACGGACCGCAGAGGCGCACGCAGCCGTCGAGGCCAATGCGGTGGGCAAGGTCCTCATCGACGTCGAGTGACCTCGGTGGGCCGAGGCTCGGTTCACGCTCGAGGGAGCGTCACGATCGTGACGAGCGTGAACGCGAGGAGGGTGAACGCCACCGCGATCGCCGCGGTCTTGACCCGTCGATCCTTGAACCGCTGGGCGAGCCCGGCGAGGAACAGGACGGAGGCGAACAGCACCGTGTCCCGGACGTACTTGTTCGCCGTCTCGCGCGCCTCCGTGCCCTGCTCGAATAGTTCGGACGCTTGCGCGTTCAGGTGATCCGCTTCGACGAGGTCGGGCTGCGTGAACCCCGGCATGTAGCCGGGTCCTGCCGGGGCGGATGCGTCATCGAAGGGATGGGTCTTCAGCCACGCCTGGAAGGCCGTCCGGTACTCGGGGCTGAAGCGTCTCACCAGGTCCGCCTCGAGGCCCGTCTCTCCGGCGGATCGGGCCTGGAGCCAGGCGGTGAACATCGTGGCGTCCGCAACGAGCACCTGCCCACCCCGCGTCGATGACGCGTCGGCGGCGAACCGCGTGGTCGACGCCTGACCGTAGAGCATCGCCTGGTGCCCGCCCCACTGCGTGGCCTGGTAGCGCTCCACGCGGTGGCCATCGCCACCAGTGCGAGGATCGCGACCTCGACGATCTCGAACCGGTCGGTCCGGGCGGATCCGTCGGCAGGGCGTTCGGACACGGGCTATCCGGGGAGCACGTTGATCGCTCTCGCGACCACGAGGATCGCTGTCACGAGCGAAACCACGGACTGCAGCATCATCGCCATCTTGGCCCAGGTCTTCACGGGAAGGCTGTCGTCTGTTCGCTCATCACGTCACCTGTGGGGCCGGATGCTACCGCCCAAACGAGTTGAAGGAACCCAGCTAAGGTCGGCTGATGCGCGTTCTTGTCACGGGTGGCACGGGATACGTCGGCTCCCATGCGGCAGCCGCGCTCGTGCGTTCCGGCCACGAGGTTCGCTTGTTGGTCCGTTCCCCGGCGCGTGTGGCGACGTCGCTTGGTCCACTCGGGGTATCGGTTCCCGATGTCGTGGTCGGGGATATCACCGATGCCGGTTCGATCGACGCTGCGCTGAGCGGATGCGCTGCCGTGGTGCACGCCGCGTCCGTCTACTCGCTCGACCCCCGCGACGCGCCCACGATCGCCACGACGAACGTCCGCGGGACGGAGACCGTGCTCGGCGCCGCGCGGCGAGCGGGGGTCGATCCGATCGTCTACGTGTCGAGCTACGTCGGGCTGCTTCCCGCGACCGGGATCCTCGGGCCCGAGAGCCCGGTGGGGGATCCGACGACGCTCTACGCGCGGTCGAAGGCAGACTCGGAGATCGTTGCTCGGCGCCACCAGGAGCAGGGCGCCCCCATCGTCAGCGTCTACCCTGGGAGCGTGTGGGGACCGGACGACCCCTACTGTGGTGAGTCGTGTCGGCTCCTCTCGGGGATCCTCACGAACCGGCTCCCGTTCGCGATCCGCGGCGGGTTGCCGATCGCGGATGTGCGCTACGTGGCTTCGGTCCTGGCCGCGGCGGTCGAACCGGGCAAGGGTCCTCGCCGGTTCATGGTCGGTGGCCACGACACGCGATGGAACGAGCTCTTCGCACACCTGCGGCGTCTGACCGGCCGCCGGCTCCCCGCGATGCCGACGCCGAGACCGGTAGCGAGGGGGTTCGGCCGACTCATGGACGGGGCGCAGCGGCTCCTGCCCGGGAAGGCGCCGCTAGCCTTCGAGGGGATCTACATCGCGACGGCGAACCCGAAGACCGACGACTCGCGCACCGCGGCGGAACTCGGCGTGCAACCGCCCCCGCTGGAGGAGACGCTGACCGACATGATCCGATGGATGGTCGAGGCCGGAAGGATCACGACGAAAGCGGCAGGGGATCTGGGCTAAGAGCTCGAAAGCTCCGGAGCCAGCTCCTTGGCCAGCTCCTGGACCACCTGAGTGATCAGATCGATGTCCTCCGGGCGATTGCGGTAGTTCACCGGCGCCGGACGGAAGGCAGCCTTCCCGTCGTACGTGGTCGCCCCGAAGAAGACCCGCCCGTCCTCGATCACCCCGGCCGCGATCCGGCGGTTGAGCTCGTCGAGCCGATCCTCGCCGACACCCGGCGGATGGGCGCGGAAGCACACGATGTTGAGCGGCACGTCGGCCAATCGTTCGAGGTCGTCGGCCTCATCGACCGTGGCGGCGAGTCGCTCTGCGAGGTCGAGGCTCCGCTCCACGATCGCTCGATGGCCGTCCCGGCCGTACGCGCGGAGCGTCGCCCACACCGCGAACGCCCGGCAGCGCCGGGACATCTCGGGGCCGAGGTACCCCCAGTTCGGTTTCGGATCGTCCAGCGCCGGCAGGTACGCGGCGCCCTCTCCGAACACGTTCGGCTGCAGTGACGCATCCCGGACGAACGCGAACCCACAGTCGTACGGGACGTTCAGCCACTTGTGACCGTCGGCGATCACGGAGTCGGCGCGCCCGATGCCCTCGACCAGCTGCCGGGTTCGATCCGACAGAGCCGCGAACAGCCCGAATGCGCCGTCCACGTGGAACCACGCGCCGTACCGCTCCGCCAGGTCGGCCATCGTCGCGATCGGGTCGAAGTCGCCCGCGTTGACCTCGCCGGCGCTTCCGATCACGATCGCCGGGGCGCCCTCCAGCG
>JALYLP010000733.1 GCA_030774195.1 Actinomycetota bacterium
CGGCTCGATGTCGTACGCGACCTCCAGACCCTTCTTCGCGGCGACCGGACCGATCAGATCGACGACCGACTCGATACAGGCGCGCAGGTCGAAGGGCGCCCGCTCGAGCTCCATGCGCCCCGCCTCGATCTTCGAGAAGTCGAGGATGTCGTTGATGATGGCGAGCAAGGCTTCACCGCTGTTCGCCACCGTTGCCGCGTAATCGCGCTGCTCCGCATCGAGCGATGTTTCGAGCAACAGGCCGCTCATCCCGATGATCGCGTTCATCGGCGTCCGGATCTCATGGCTGGTCGCGGCGAGGAACGCGCTCTTCGCTTCGTTCGCCTCTTCAGCGACCTGACGTGCATCCTGGGCCTCCCGGAACAGCCGCGCGTTCTCGATCGCGATCGCGGCCTGATGGGAAAGTCCGACGAGGAAGCTCAGGTCCGCGTCCGTGAACCGGTCACTGGGGCCCGAGCGCCACACGGCCATCATCCCGATCACGTTGCCGCGGGCGAGCAGCGGAGCCGCCATCAGGCGTTCCTCAGGGTTGTCCTCCTCGCCGGGGATCTCCACCGCGCGGTCGTCGCCGGCGGTGTCGTTCACCACTTCGGCTACGGCCCGGTTCGCCAGGTCACCGATGATCCCTTCGCCCAGCTGGATCGTGTCGGCCATGATGAGCTCCGCGAGACCGCCGAGCGCGACGATGGGCACGAACGTCCCGGGTTCCTGTTCGAGGAAGACGGCGCTCGTATCGGCCTCGAGCAGCTCGCGCGCCCGCTCGGTGATGCGGTTCAGGACGGCATCGAGGTCGAGCATCCCACCCACCTCGCGCCCGAGGTCGGCGAGCGCGGCCATCTCGCTCGCCCTGCGCTGGGTCTCGCGGTACAGCCTCGCGTTCTGGATCGCCGCGCCCACGTTGGCGGCGATCGTCGAGACCAGTCGGGTGTCGCTCTCGCCGAACCGACCCGTCTGCTGCGTGCTCTGCACGCTGATCACGCCGATCGCTCTCCCTTCGACGAGGATCGGGACGCCTAAGTACGACTTCGCGGGCGTTCCGACCATCTCGATGCCGACCTCCTCGAAGGCCTCCGCGCGGTTGAGGAGCAACGGCTGACGTTCGATCAGGATGCGGGACGTGAGGCCCTCGCCGAAGCGAAGCGTGCGCTGCGGGTCGGGCTGTCCGTTCTCGTTGTAGTAGACGAACTCGATCATGTCGCTCGACTCGTCGTGGAGCGCGATGTACACGATGTCGGCGACGAAGACTTCACGAAGCTGGTCGCCGAGGCGATCGATCAGCGCGTCCAGATCCAACTGATCGGCGATCGCCTGGCCGACGCTGTTGACGATCATCAGCTCGGCGGCGCGGCGGCGGGTTTCCTCGAAGAGGCGGGCATTCTCGAGTGCGACGTTCAGGCTCCCTGCGATCGTCATGAGCAGCCGCACGTCGGCTTCGCTGAACGCGTTCTCCCGGTCCAGGTTGTGGAGGGAGATGACCCCGGTCCCCCGATTGCCCACCAAGAGCGGAACGAACACGGAGGAGCGGGAGGGCTCGCCGGCGATCGCGAGCGGATTGCCCGCATCGAGACACCTGCGCTCCATGTCTTCGTTGACGACGACGGGCTCGCGGGTCTCCAGGGCGATCTTCCGGAACCCCATGATCTCGATCGGGTGGTCGATCAAGCGAACCCCGCGTTCGATCGAGTAGGGGAACCAGATCCTCCCGGCGTCGTGATCGACGACCCCGATGTCCACCGTTTGGACGTCGAAGATCTCGTTGATCCGCTGGCCGACGAGGTCGTACATCGCTTGCATCTCGAGGTTCTCGGCCAGACCGCGCTGCACATCGTTGATCAGGCCCAGCTCGGCGTTCCGCTGCCGGGTTTCCTCGAACAAGCGAGCATTCTCAAGCGCCACGCTGAGGCTGCCCGCGAGCGTCATCAACAACCTGACGTCGGCTTCCCCGAACGCGTGCTCACGGTCGAGGTTCTGGAGCGAGATGAGGCCGATCGCTCGATCGCCGACGAGCAGCGGAACGAAAACCGCCGACTTCGGGACCTCACCGGACAGCACCGCCGGCTGACCCACTTCGGCGCTCCTGCCGACGAGATCCTCGTTGATGACCACTGGTTCGCGCGTTTCGATAGCGATGCGACGATGGCCGATCAGTTCGATCGGCGCCTCTTGGAGGCGTGTTCCCCGTTCGATCACATACGGGAACGTCACCTCGTTCGATGTCTCGTCGAGGAGTGCGATGTCGACGACCTGGGCGTCGAAGATCTCCTGGATCCGGTCGCCGACCAGGTCGTACATGGCCTGGGCGTCGAGGTTCTCAGCGAGCCCGCGCTGCACGTCGTTGATCAGGGCGAGCTCGGCGTTGCGTTGACGCGTCTCCTCGAACAGCCGGGCGTTCTCCAACGCGACGCTCAGGCTGCCGGCCAGGGTCGTCAGGAGGCGCACGTCCGCCGCGCTGAACGCACGCTCGCGGTCCAGGTTCTGCAGCGAGATCCTGCCTGTCGCCTCACCGCCGATCACGAGCGGGACGTAGATCGCGGACAAGGGCGGTTCACCTTGGACGAACCCACCGCCGAGCTCAGCGACGCGCTCGGCGAACCGTTCGTTGATCAGGAGCGGTTCGCGGGTCTCGAGCACATGGGCACCCGGCCCGGCCACGATCGGAGTTGGCTCATCGGGAAGGCGCACACCCCGCTCCAGCGTGTACGGGTACCGGATCACCCGCGCCTCGGGGTCGAGCACGCCGATATCGAGCACCTGCGCATCGAAGATCTCTTGGAGACGATCGCCGACGAGGTCGTACATCGCCTGCATATCGAGGTTCTCGGCGAGCCCTCGCTGCACGTCGTTGATAAGGACCAGCTCGGCGTTCCGCTGACGCGTCTCCTCGAACAGGCGAGCGTTCTCGAGCGCCACGCTCAGGCTCCCGGCGAGCGTGGTCAGCAAACGCACGTCCGCATCGCCGAACGCGTGCTCCCGGTCGAGGTTCTGGAGCGAGATAACGCCTTTGGCCTGGTCACCGACGACGAGGGGTACGAAGACGGACGACTTGGGTGGTTCGCCGGCGAGCACGAACGGTTGCCCCGCCTCGGTCGAGATCCTCTCGATGTCCTCGTTGACGACGACTGGCTCGCGTGACGCGAGGGCGACGCGACGCAGGCCGATGACCTGGATCGGCTCGTCGGGGAAGCGAACCCCTCGCTCGATCGTGTAGGGAAAATGGATCAGTCCAGACGATGCGTCGACGATCCCGATGTCCACGACCTGGGCATCGAAGATCTCTTGGATCCGGTCGCCAACCAGGTCGTACATCGCCTGCATGTCGAGCCGCTCTGCGAGCCCTCGCTGGACGTCGTTGACGAGCGCAAGCTCGGCGCTGCGCTGGCGTGTCTCCTCGATCGCCCTCGCCCTGCTGAGGGCTGAGCCGACGTGGCTCGCAACGAAGGTCAATAGGTCCTTGTCGTGCTCGGTGTGCGGAGGGTCTCCCTCGTAGCTCTGGACAACCATCGCGCCGACCGTTCGGCCTTCCGAGCGCAGCGGCACGCCGAGCCAATCGACGCCTCGCACTCCGACGTAGCCGAACTCGCCGAGCGTGACGAGTTCATCTATCTCGGCTTGCGTGAGGAGCAAGGGAGTGCCCTTCCGCAGGAGATACGAGGTGATACCACGAGACTCGCCGGTTCCCATCGGTTCCCAGACGTTCGGGCCGGCGAAGGTGTCACCCGCGGTGTCGACGCCGAACGGCCAGTTCATCATCCGTCGGTCCTCGTCGTAGAGGACGACGTAGAAGTTCTCCGCGAACATCAGCTCGCCGACGATCCGATGGATCTCGGCGTAGAACTCCTGCAGATCTTGCGCAGCGCTCGCCGTCTCGGCGATCCGATAGAGGACGGCCTGGACCTTCTCCGACCGCTGATGCTCGGCCTCGCGGGACTCGAGTTCGACGACCCGCTCTCGGAGAGCCCCCACGTCGTCCGGAAAGCCTCCGTCGGTCACGTCGACGGCTCCTTCGGCTCGTCCGCGGTCCACAGCTTGATGCGTGACTGCTTCCCCCGGATATCGAACTCGTCGACGAACGTGAGGCTGTCCGTGGAGCCGGTCATGTTCGTGCGGGTCTGATCGGCGAGCAGGATCGAGTTCCCGGTCTGCTTCGTGAGGTCCTGGATCCGGGCCGCCGTGTTGGTCGTGTCGCCGATCACTGCGTAGTCGATCCGGCGATCCGAGCCGAACGTTCCCGACATCACGCGCCCCGAGTTGAGCCCGATCCCCATGCCGAACCCCTCATCGACCCCTTCGGCTCGGAGCCATCCGTTGAAGTCGTCGAGACGCTCGTAGGCCATGTCGCGCCCGGCCGCGATCGCGCGGTCGGCGTGGTCGACCGTCTCGATCGGAGCTCCGAAGGCGGCCATCAGCCCGTCGCCGAGATAGTCGACGACGGTTCCGCCGTGGTCGAGGACCGCGTCGCCCATCGTCGCTTGATAGCGGTTCAGGACCGAGACGATCTGCTCGGTCGGCGCGGCATCCGCGAACGTGGTGAAGCCTCGGAGGTCGACGAACATCACCGTCGCGTAGAGCCGCACCGGCGCGATCGAGGCTCGCCCGTCGCTCCGCGTCAACATCTCGGCAGCGATGGGCTCGGGGAGGAACCGAGTGAAGACGTCCCGCACGCGGTCCTGTTCGAGGTCGGTCAGTCGTTTCCGGTTCAGCCCCGCACCGATCCGGGCGCGGAGGATGGCCGGGTCGAACGGCTTGGGGAGGAAATCGTCGGCGCCGGCCTCGAGGCACCGCACGACGCTCTCGTTGTCCTCGATCCCCGAGATCATGATCACCGGGATGTGGCGCATCGCAGGGTCGGTCTTGATCCGCTCCAGCACTTCGATCCCGTCGAGACCGGGCATCTGGATATCGAGGAGGACGAGGTCTGGTTGGCCGGTTCCGATCGCGGTCAGGGCGGCGAAACCGTTGTCGACGTCCATGGTCCGATGTCCATCGCTATCGAGGTTCTTCGCAAGGAGGCGGCGGTTCAGCGGATCGTCATCAACGATGAGGATGTGTCCGGGACGAGCGTGCATCGGGTCTCCTGGCTCGGGGCGCAGCTAGGGTGGCGTCGAGAGCACCGTGGGTCCGCCCAGCGCCGAGGGAGTCTCTCACGCGGTTCGCGGGCCGAGCAACAGAGCACCGGCCACGCGAAGCCCATCCATCGCTGTCCATCGCTGAGAGACGCTTGGTCGATCATCGAAGGTCGTCTTCGACGGGCACGACGCGGATCGATGGGACGTAGGCGGGGGGCTCCGGGGTGCGTCGTCTCCGGAACAGTGGGCGAACCGAGTCGATCGGAAGTAGATCGACCGCGTATGCATCCAGCAGGCGCGCCTGGAGCATCCTAGGATCGAGGCCTGTCGGTCGTGTCCTCCGCCCGTCGGGGACCTGGATCCCACCGCGATGGACGTCGCACAACGTGTAGAAGGAGCCGGCGAAGGCGTGGACGGACGTCGGCGTCCCCGGCCCGGGCTCGAACCAGGCGCACATCGAGCACACCAGCCGCAGCCGCGCGGGGTAAGCAGATCGTCCTCGCCAGCCGAGCTCATGCTCGATCACCGTCCCCCACAGAGCGACGGTGCCCACGACGCATGGCGGCGGCCACGCAGGTCGCGGGCGCTCCGTGACCTCCAGGGAGCGGCTCGCGTAGATGCCGCAGCTACAGCCGATGTCCGGCGCATCGTGACGTCGTCGCGCCAGCTTCAAGATCGATGGAACGCCGCACCGCGCCGTCATCGCCTGCAGCGGCTGCCATGCATCATCCACGCCCGAACCGGCCGGCAACAGGCGTGGGGCCGAACGGTCGTCCGAGAGGTTCCAGCTGCGCCAGCCGACGATCGGTTCGTCGCCCCACTCGACGATGTTCCGATCGACCGCCATGAGGCCATGGTCCGGCGACCCGACGCATCTGACAAGCGGAGGGGGCTCGCTCGCTACCGCACGGCCTCGCTTCGTCCCGGCGCGTGGCGCTTCCGACGATGGGCGAACCCCACCGCGATCGGACCGGAGAGCAGCATCACCGCGGCCACGCCCATCGCCCGCTGCCGGGGTGAGGGCGACTCGGCCGCCGGCGGGCCTCCCGGCGTTTCCGCGTACAGGGCGGTCCCCTCAAGGGTCGCCGGATCCCTCGGCGTCGGAAGCACGAGGTCGGGGATCGATCGACGTTCCCCCTGAAGCCGCACGCCGGGAAGGCCGTTCTCCGCAGCGCGGAGCCAGGAGATCAGGTCCGGCATGGGATCGACGGCGACGTGCTCGGAGGTGAAGAGGGCGAAGTGCACATGCGGGACGGTGGCGTCCCCGCTCGCCCCGCAACGCCCGATGATCCGCCCCCTCTTGACCCAATCGCCACTCACGAGGCCGGGCGCATACGACTTGAGGTGCGCGTAGTACCAGGAAGATCCATCCTTCCGCACGAGGAAGGCTTCTCGGCCGCCCAGCGGATCGGCGCCGAATCGCACGATCCCACCCTGAACGGCGAGGACGGGTGCCGCATAGCGGCAGAGGATGTCCTGACCGTGATGGGGATGGTAACCGCCCGCGAACCGCGGAGCGCCCCAACTGTCCGACCACGTTGCGGGACCTTCCAGGAGGAACGGCGCGTAGATCTGGTTCGCGATCCTCCGCTGATCCCATCCTCGTCTTCGGGCCCGATCCGCCGCTCGGTCGAGGATGACGGTTCCGTAGGTACCCCAGCGTGGATCGGGAGCCCAACCGTGCCATGAGCGCCGATGCCGACGGTGACGTCCCTCGGCGCCGGTGAGCCAATCGTGGGGCGCGCGGCCATGTCGTGCGTTGACGACTCGGCCCGTTGGTTCATACGGGACCGGCGGGATCATCGGCGCGAGGGTCGGTCCGACGGTCGGCGTGGATGACGCCGATGGGGGCGGATCCGAGGCCGTGGGCGTGGGTTGGGCGGAGGGCGTTGGCGTGGGTTGGTCGGAGGGCGTGGGGGTGGGGTCCGACGGAGACGGCGAGCTGGATGGCGAGGGAGATCCCTGGGCGCTCGCAGCCGGCCCGTGCCACGGCGCCAGCGACAGCAGCAAGGTCGTGACCATCAGCGCGGACCGAACGCTCGTAGCGGGGCGGCCGG
This sequence comes from Actinomycetota bacterium, assembly GCA_030774195.1. Taxonomy (GTDB): domain Bacteria; phylum Actinomycetota; class UBA4738; order UBA4738; family HRBIN12; genus AC-51. Next base: position 7,124 of record JALYLP010000733.1, read on the forward strand.
TGCGTTCCTTCATCGGTACGCAGGCTCTCTTCCGCGGGATAACGTCAGGCGAACGGCTCTTGAACGCTTGGAGCCGGGTCAGTTCGGATGGGGATCGGCGTGGTCCGTGGCACCGGGTGCGCGATCCCGCTCCGTGACCGCGGCCTCCTCGGGCGACGCGAACTCGTCCCGCTCGAGAACCGCCTCACCGACCAGCTCCTCTTCGTCGTCGGACAGACCATCATCGACGACCGACAGGACCTCGTCCGTTGCCGGGCGCTCCGGTCGTTCCTCGGCGAGGCGCTGGTCGAGGGTCTCGCCTTCCAGGGCCTCTTCGGCGGTCGTGCCGACCGACTCTGTCGCGAACGCGTGATCCGCCCGCATGATCTCGGCCTCCAGCTCGTCACCATCGTCCGCGTCCTGCGGTTCCAGGTCTTCCATGCTCAGCTCCCCGCGCCGATCTCGGCCGCACCCTTGAGCGCCATGAGCAACGTCTCGAAGTCATACGAGTCGTCATGGCGGATCCCATCGATGAAGAAGGTGGGCGTCCCGTTCACGCCGCTCCGAACGCCGCTCAGGAAATCCTCGTGGACACGGTCCGCGTGGACGTGCTCCGCGAGCTCCTTGTCGAACAGGTCGAGATCCAGCTCGAGCGCCCGAGCGTAGGAACGGAGGTCCTCGACCCGCAGACGCGGCTGGTTCTCGTAGAGGTTGTCGTGCATCTCCCAGAACCGGTCTTGGGTAGCCGCAGCCTCGGCCGCCTCCGCCGCGTACTCGGCGTGCGGATGCGCCGTGCTGATCGGGAAGTTGCGGAAGACGAACCGCAGCTGCTCCCCCATCCGTTCCTGGATCTGTTTGACGATCGGGTATGCCTCCCCGCAGTACGGGCACTCGTAGTCGCCGTACTCGACGAGCGTCACCGGCGCATCCGTTGGTCCCTGGATGTGATCCCGGTCCTCCGAAACCGGCAGGATCAGCCTGGACTCCCACTGCGTGGCTCTCATCGTGCGACCCCTTTCGCCGCGAGATCTTCGAGCGCCAGCAGGATGCCGTCCGCTCCCGGGTTCACCTCGGTCGGGGAGACGTAGCTCCAGCTTACGACCCCTGCCGGATCGATCACGAAGAGCGCACGCTCACTGGTTCCGTCTTGGGCTCGATATACGCCGTAGGTTCGCGCCACCTCCCCCTTGGGCTCGAAGTCGGCCAACAACGGGAACCGCAGGTTCCGGTCCTTGGCGAAGGCCCGGTGGCACCAGAGCCCGTCGACCGAGATACCGAACAGCGCCGCGTCATGCTTCTCGAACTCGGGCTTGACCTCCTGGTAGAGGGCCAATTGGTCGGTGCACACGGGGCTCCAATCGGCTGGATAGAAGACCAGGATCAGCGGACGGCCCCGGCGATCCTGCGGGCCGAGGGGTCCCTCCACCGTCGACGGAAGGGCGAAATCGGGAGCCGGCGTCCCGGGCGGCAACGGGGTTCCCAAGGGCAAGGCGTCATCGTCACGTCGAGGGCCAGACCCGGTGCGCACCTCATCCGCCATAGGGTCGGCATCATAGGACGCATCCGCCGTATCGACCGGGCCCGCCATGACCGTCGCGCGCCCTAGGAAAAGGATGTGAGGGGTCCCTAGACTCGCGATGTGAGGACTTGCTCGACGTGCGGTGCAGAGAACACGGCTACGGCGAGCTTCTGTGTGCGGTGCGGCGCGGCGCTCGCGACCTGTGAGCGCTGCGGTGCCGATCTTCCGCAGGGAGTGACGTTCTGCCCGGCGTGCGGCAACCGGGTCTCCGAGGCGCTTCCTGTCGGAGAGGAGCGCAAGCTCGTCACCGTTCTGTTCGCCGACGTCGCGGGTTCGACCGGTCTCGGTGAACGATTGGATCCCGAACAGCTCAAGGAGGTGCTGGATGCTTTCCTCCACGCGATGCGGGTCGAGCTGGAAGCTGAGGGCGGCACGGTGGAGAAGTTCATCGGTGACGCGGTCATGGCAGTCTTCGGTGTCCCGACCGCGCACGAGGACGACCCGACGCGGGCGCTCCGGGCCGCGCTCCGGATGCGACGGGCCCTCGAGCGACTGAACGACGTGCTGGAGGAGCGCCACGGGATCCGTTTGGCGATCCGGATCGGCGTCAACACGGGCGACGTCGTCGCACGGACGTCACCTCGTCTCGGCGAGGGCCTCGTCACCGGCGACGCTGTCAACGTCGCCGCTCGCCTCGAGCAACAGGCCGCGTCCGGCCAGATCCTGATCAGCGAACGGACGGCGCGCGCTGCTCGCGGCCTCGCCCTCGAAGACGTCGGGCCGTTGCTGCTCCGAGGGAAAGAGGAAGCCACGCGAACGTACGTGGTGTTGGACGAGGTGGTCTCGGAGCCGGGAGCCTTGCGGAGCGCCGCGACCGCCACTTACCGGACGAAGATGGTGGGAAGGCTCCGAGAGCTCGACGTCCTGCGGAGCGTGTTCGAACGAGCGGTCGCGGAGCGACGTCCGCATCTGGCAACGGTCTACGGCGAGGCAGGGGTGGGCAAGTCTCGCCTCGTCGAGGAGTTCGTGTCCTGGACGGCCGAGGTTTCCGAACCCCCGCTCGTCCTCACCGGCCGATGCCTGCCGTACGGCGAGGGAGTGACCTACTGGCCGCTCGCCGAGATCCTCAAGGGTCACGCAGGCGTGCTCGACAGCGACCCGCCCGACACGGCGCTGGACCGGATCCATCGGGCCGTCGCCGACCTGTTGGCGGACGTACCGGGGATGATCGATGCCGAGCCAGGACGGACCGCGGCAGCCCTTGCCTTCACGGTGGGTCTCCAGGATCCCACGTGGCTCACGGCGCAGGATCCCCGTGAAGCTCGGGCCGCGACACACGAGGCGTGGCGGATCTACTTCTCTTCGTTAGCCGGCCGCAGCGCCGTCGTCGCCGTCGTCGAAGACATCCACTGGGCCGATCCGGCTTTGCTCGAGCTCCTCGAAGACCTCGCCGAGCACAGCGAGGGGCCTCTGCTGTTCGTGTGCCCCGCCCGTCCCGAGCTCGCCGCTCGGCATCCCGAGTGGGGCGGAGGTCGGTGGAACTACTCCAGCCTGTTGCTCGAACCGCTGTCCGCCATCGAGGCAGCCGAGATGCTCGATCTGCTCGTCGACGAGGAGCTGTCGTCCTCGTTGCGCTCACGGATCATCGAGAGCGCCGGCGGTAACCCCTTCTTCCTCGAGGAGATCGTGCAGCGACTGATGGACGAGCGCGCGACGGTCACCAGCGGAGCGGGACACGCGACCGCCTCGACGATCGAGGACGTGGACATCCCGGACACCGTACAAGGTGTCTTGGCCGCGAGGATGGATCTGCTACCGGCCTTCGAGAAGCGCGTGCTCCAGCTCGCCTCGGTCGTCGGTCGGACCTTCTGGAGCGGCGCCGCTGCATCGCTGCTGGAGCCGGATCCCTCCGCGACGGAGCTCGACTCGGCACTGTCCCGTCTGGAGCGTCGCGGGCTCGTCCACGCGCGGATCGGGTCGATGATCGTCGGGGAACGCGAGTACTCGTTCCGGCACGTCCTGACGCAGGAGGTCGCGTACGAGAGCCTTCCGCGACGCGATCGTGCGCGAGCTCACGCTCGCGTCGCGGGTTGGATCGAGCGCCATACCAATGAGCGCGAACGCGAGTTCGCGGAGTTGCTTGCGCATCACTCCCTCCAGGCGCACCGGGGCGTCGCGGCGCTCGGCGAGGACCAAGACGAGGCGGAGCGCCTGCGTCAACGAGCGTTCCGTTACTCGATGCTGGCAGCGGACGAAGCGAGGGGGAAGCTGGCGCTCCAACAGGCCGAGCGCTTCGCCGAAGAGGCGTTGTCGATCGCGGTGGGGCCCCTCGAGCGCTCGGACGCCCTCGCGGCCCTCGGGATGACGTACTTCCATGACTACCAGGGCGATCTGGCTTGGGAACGGCTCAAGGAAGCCATCGACCTGCGGATGGATGCGCAGGACGGTTCGGACGACGGGCGGTCGACGACCGTGGCTCGCTTATGCGCGACCGCCCTCGAGATCGTCACGCGGGCGCGCGGAACGATGCGCCATCGCGTCTCGACCGAAGAAGGCGAGCGCTACCTCGAGATCGGCTTGAAAGCTGCCGGCCGGGACGACAGCGAGGAACGGGTCAGGCTCCTCGTCGCCCGTTCATTCGCTCCGTTCGCGTACCGGGGATCCGAGCCGGAGGACGACGAGATGGAGATCGCCCTTCGCACCGGCGAGGAGGCCGCCGCGATGGCCGAGCGTCTCGGGCGCGTGGACCTTCAGTCGGCGGCGCTCGACGGGATCACATCCGCGCACCAATCGCTCGGGCGGTACGGGGCCATGGAGGAGGCTGTCCGTCGGCGTTTGGACCTCGCGCCCAAGCTCGCCGACCCCTACGAGGTTGGAGACATCCATGCGATGGCCGCCTGGTGGGCGCTGGACACCGGCCGCTACCGAGAGTCCGTCGACCTCGCCGACAAGGGCGTCCACGAAGCGATGTCGGGTTCGCCGACCCAAGGGTTGTATTGCCTCGATTTCCGAGCGGCGGCGCGTTTCCGCCTCGGCGACTGGGACGGGACCCTCGCGGATGTCGCGCTCGCCGAGGAACTCCTGGGAGAGCGGCGTGAGACGCCTCCGGGGTTCGCGCCCATGCACCTGGCTATCGCCGCGTTCATCCACGATGCCCGCGGCGACAAGGGGGCCGCGAACAGCTACCTCCATCTGGTCAGGTGGTTGGAGAAGACCGAAGAACGGCTCGATCCCGTCCTCACGCTGTGGCAGGCGCGCCTCCTGGCGCGACGATCGATGTGTGACGAGGCTCGCGTGCTCCTGGAGCGTCCCGAGGTCGCGCACGACAAGCGCGGACGAGACGAGGTGCTCGAGGCGTGGTGCGAGGTGATCTCGGAGCAGGGAACCTGGGACGAAGCCGACGAGGTCGTCGACCGATCCCGGATGCATGCCTCCTGGGCGGGGGTTCCACCTTTGGATCTCTATGC
>JALYLP010000734.1 GCA_030774195.1 Actinomycetota bacterium
AGCGGGCCTGTCGGGTTCGCGCTCACGAACTCCACCTGCACGCGCTGCTCTGTCCTCGGTGCTGACCCGTACGAGGCTCCCTCGGTCGCGATCCGGCGCAAGACGTCGTGCAGCCACCCTTCGGTGACGAAGACATTGATGAACCCTGGACCGGCGACCTCGACCTTCCGGACGGATGCCGCCGGCGACAAGGCAGCGACGATCGCCTCCGCGACCGCCCGCGGGGACGCCTCGATGCGGGACGCCACCGCGAGCGCGACGTTGGTGGCGAAGTCCCCGTGCTCCTTCTGCCGAGGCTCCATCACCTCGGGCTCGGGCAGCTCACCGTCCAACCCGAGCTCGGGTGCCGCGGCCTCCAGTCCCGACCGGAACCAATCCCGGAGCTCGTCCTCGATCACGTCCCCGACCCCTCGATCGAACCGCGGACCGTCTCGATCAGGGCCTGTGCGTCGAAGGGTTTGGTGATGTAGCGGACGCCGGGTGCCACCGGTGTGGTGTCCAGCGCACGGGCCGTGAGGAACACGACCGGGATCGCACCGAGCAGCGGATCCTCCTGCAGCCTGCGATAGACCTCGTGGCCGTCCATCTCGGGGAGCATCAGGTCTAGGACGATCGCGTCCGGCTGCCGGGCTGCGAGGGCGATCGCTTCCGGGCCTCGGGACGCCGTCATGGTCTCGAACCCCTCCAACCGGAAGTTGACCTCCAGCAACCGGAGGATCACCGGGTCGTCATCGACCAGCAATACGGTCGGCACGCCCCGAGCATACGGGTGAGTGGGCTCCGGACGGAACGTTAGACTCGGTGCCCGTTCGCCCCCGTAGCTCAGAGGATAGAGCGCCGGCCTCCGGAGCCGGGTGCGCAGGTTCGAGTCCTGCCGGGGGCGCCATCCGGCGCACCGCTGGAATCGTCCGATCATCCGAGGCTTGGGGTTCGATGTCCGGGAACGAGGGGATGCGCTCGCAGGGCTCGCACGAGCATCGCGAGTTGCGGCGGGCACATCTGCATCCCGACCCGACCGGCCAGTTCCTCCGTTGGTTCGACGACGCGGAAGCCGCCGGGATCGCCTTGCCGAACGCGATGGCGCTCGCCACGACGGGAGCCGACGGCCGGCCGTCGGTCCGACACGTCTTGCTCCGCGAGGCCGATCAACGAGGCTTCGTCTTCTACACGAACCACGGCAGCCGCAAGGGTCGACAGCTCGACGAGAACCCCCGAGCGGCCGTCGTGTTCCTCTGGAAGGTGCTCGACCGGCAGGTCTCCGTGAGCGGCGACGTCCGACGGGTGGATGACGAAGAGTCGGACGCCTACTTCGCAACCAGGCCGCGCGAGGCGCAGATCGGAGCCTGGGCGTCGGCGCAGAGCTCGGTGCTGCGCGATCGCCGCGAGCTCGAGGAGCGGGTGGAGGACGTCTCGGCACGTTTCCAGGACGCTCCGATCCCCCGGCCCCCGCACTGGGGCGGATATCGTCTGACACCCGATACCGTCGAGTTCTGGCAAGGTCGCCCATACCGGCTCCACGACCGGTTCCTCTACACGAGAGACGCGGACGATCGGACCGGGTGGCGGGTGGAACGCCTCTCTCCGTAGAGGGAACGCTGTAGCCTGCCGCGCCATGGACACCGACCAGCTGCGGAGCCGCATCCACGAAGACATGCCGCGGGTGATCGACGAGCTCTCGCGGCTGGTTGCGATCCCGTCGATCGGATACGAGGGCTACGACCCGGCCAACGTCCGCGCGAGCGCAGAGCTGACGCGCGACATCCTGCGCGACGCGGGCGTCGGCGCCGAGCTGCTGGAGATCGAGGGTGGGCACCCGGCCGTCTTCGGCAGCGTGCCGGGACCGGCCGATCGACCCACCGTCTTGCTGTACGCGCACCACGACGTGCAACCGGCAGCCGACCCGGACGCCTGGACGGCGCCCCCGTTCACGCCGACGCTCGCCGATGGACGGCTCTTCGGTCGCGGGGCAGCCGACGACAAGTCCGGGATCGTGATCCACGCCGCGGCGCTGCGGGCGGTGCGCGCCGACGGCCCGCTCCCCTGTTCGGTCAAGGTCGTGGTCGAGGGCGAGGAGGAATGCTCCACGGAGCACCTGCCGGACCTCGTCCGCGGGCACGGCGACCTGTTGCGGAGCGACGTCGCCGTGATCGCGGACGGGGGCAACTACCGGACCGGCGTGCCGACGATCGGTACCAGCATCCGCGGTGCCACGCACGTGACTGTTCGCGTCGACGTGCTCCCGATCGCGCAGCACAGCGGTGTGTTCGGTGGACCGCTGCCCGACGCGATCATGGCGCTCAGCCGCATCCTCGCATCGCTGCACGACGACGAGGGCGAGATCACGATCGACGGGCTCCTCGGGTTCCCATGGCCCGGGACGCAGGTCCCGGAGGATGAGTTCCGCGCGGAGTCGCGCGTGTTCCCCGAGATCGAGCTGTTGGGAACGGGCACGATCGCCGACCGGACCCTGTCGAAGTCGGCGATCAACGTCCTCGCGTTCGAGGCACCACGGGTGAACGAGGTCGCCAACCAGATCGTTCCGAACGCACGCGCCGTGGTGGGGCTGCGGATGGCGCCCGGGGAGGACTACGCGGGCGCGGCCGACAAGCTCGTCGCCCACCTGCGCGCCGCCGCGCCGTGGGGCGTCCGCGTTCAGATCGATGCCGAGGAGCCCGGCGCCGGATACATCGTCGACCCGACGACCCCGGCCTCCCGGAGCGCGGCCTCGGCGCTCGCGACCGCCTTCGGTCGCAAGGTCGTGGAGATGGGTTCGGGGGGATCGATCCCGCTCGTGCCGATGCTGGCGGAGACGTTCCCGGGGATCGAGGTGCTGATCTGGGGCGCCGGAGATCACCGTTCCAACTTCCATTCGATCGACGAGAGCGTGGACGTCGAGGACCTCGAGCGGATGGCTCTGGCGGAGGCCCTGTTCCTCCGGAGCTTCGCGGACGACGACTCGGACCGTTGAGAACTCCGGTATGGAGACGCCGATCGACGGTCTGCTGGCCCGGATGGATGCGTTGCTCGCGCCGATGGTCACGTCGAACGACGAACGCCGTTACTTCCTGGCGGTCTAC
>JALYLP010000735.1 GCA_030774195.1 Actinomycetota bacterium
GCGCGAACGCCTCGTCGTCGATCAGACCGACCTGCTGCAGCCGATCCAGCTCTCCCCGGATCTCCTCCGGCTCGAACCCCGCCCGCTCCAACCGACGCTCGATCTCGCGCCGGCTGCGCTGCCGCACCGCGAGGAGTCCGAGGGCCCGCTCGTGCACGTCCTTCCGCTTACCCGGCCGACCACGGCCGCGCTCGTGCGGCATGCGCTTACTCCTTGGCCGCGGCGGACTTCGCCTTCGGTTCGGACCCTTCCTCCACCACGAGGTCGGGAACGACCTGGATGGGTTGGTCGTCGTCTTCGGAGAAACCGGTCAGACCCACCGCCTCGCGCACCTTCCGCTCGATCTCGTCGCGGAGGTCGACGTGCTCTGCGAGGAACGCGCGTGCGTTCTCGCGCCCCTGACCGAGCTGCTCGCCCTCGTAGGTGAACCACGCACCGGACTTCTTGACGATCTCGAGATCGACGCCGGTATCGAGGAGGGAGCCTTCCTTCGAGATGCCCTTGCCGTACATGATGTCGAACTCGCACTGACGGAAGGGCGGCGCGACCTTGTTCTTCACGACCTTCACCCTGGTCCGCGAGCCCACGACGTCAGTCCCGTCCTTGAGATTCTCGATCTTGCGCACGTCGAGCCGGACCGACGAGTAGAACTTGAGCGCACGTCCCCCGGGAGTGGTCTCGGGAGAGCCGAACATCACTCCGATCTTCTCGCGCAACTGGTTGATGAAGATGGCCGTGGTCTCGAACTTGGAGAGGGATCCGGCGAGCTTCCGCATGGCCTGCGACATGAGGCGCGCTTGCAGGCCGACGTGGGTGTCACCCATCTCTCCTTCGATCTCCGCCCGCGGCACGAGCGCCGCGACCGAGTCGATCACGACGAGATGCATCGCGCCCGACCGCACCAGCATGTCCGCGATCTCCAGCGCCTGCTCGCCGGAATCGGGCTGGCTGACCAGGAGCTCGTCGATGTTGACCCCGAGCTCGCGTGCGTACGTCGGATCGAGTGCGTGCTCGGCGTCGATGAACGCCGCGATCCCGCCCTGGCGCTGCGCTTCCGCGATGATGTGCAGGCACACGGTCGTCTTGCCCGAGCCCTCTGGACCGAAGACCTCGACGACCCTGCCCCGAGGGATGCCGCCGACGCCGAGCGCGATGTCGAGCGCCAGGGACCCGGTCGGGATGGTGGTCATCCCCACGTTCATGGGGTGCTCGCCCAGTTTCATCACAGCGCCTTTGCCGTGCTGCTTCTCGATCTGCTGAAGCGTGACCTCCAGCATCTTCTCGCGGTCCACGCCATCCCCCTTCCGACCCCGGCCCACCCCGGAGGAGGGGCGAGTGAGCGCTCCAGACGAACGTTCGAGCACGGTAGCGATCGGGTCTGACATAAGTTACACCCCTGTCATTCGAGCTGCCTGCGGACGAGCCGAGGCTAATCGAACGCGTGTTCGAGCGCAAGGACCGTGGCGGTCATCCGCCCAGCACGAACGTCGCGATCGGCTCGTAGCGAGGCGCGGGCCGCCCCAGGTGGCTCCGGTACAGCACGATCTCCTCAACACGGAACCCGACCGACTCGACCGGCGACCGCGCGAAGCCCTCGTCGAGCTTCAACGGCGGGTCGCTCCGGGCGACCGTCAGGTGCGGTGAGAAGGCTCGGACCTCGGGGCCGAACGACCCCTCGAGTGCCCCGTCCAAGGCTCCGGCGAGGCTCGCGAACGCACCCTCCGGGTCCTCGATCCCCACCCACAGGACCCGCGCCCGAGCGGCCGAGGCGAAGGATCCGAGTCCGGTCAGCCGGGTGGCGACGGCGCCCCGGACGTCCGCCACCGCTCCGACCTGCTCGTGGACCCACCCCTGGAGGTCCGGCCGCGTCTGCCCGAGGAACTTCAGCGTGACGTGCATGTTCTCTCGAGGCACCCACCTCGCCCTCGGGAACCTGGCGCGCCAAGGCTCGATGGCTCGATCCACTTCGTCTAGGGCCGCGTCGCTCACCGCGAACGCGACGAACAGGCGCGCCGCCTTCGCGTCGGGGCGATCCCCGCGGTCAGGCGCCACGGTCAGGCCGTCGTATCAGAGGTAGGCAGCGGTTGGTCCTCGAGATGCCGACGCACCAGATCGAGAGCCCCCTGCTGTGACCATCGGATCACGCGGTCGCGCTCGCCCCGGACGCTGAACCCGCGCGCATGGGTGCGCGACCCGGTGTCGAGAGCGATCCAGACCGTCCCGGGCTCCTTGCCCCCGTGAGGCTCCGGGCCGGCAACCCCGGTCAGCGACAGGCCGATATCCGCCTCGAGGACGCGGCGCGCTCCAGCCGCCATCTCCCTCGCGCACGCCTCGCTCACGACGCCCGGACCGTCGATCGTTGCCTGCGACACGCCGAGCAGGTCGCGCTTCACCCGCTCGGAGTACGCGACGATCGCGCCGACGAACGATGCCGAGGCGCCGGGGACGGACGTGAGGCGCGCGCTCACGCTTCCGCCGGTGAGCGACTCGGCGCACGCGAGGGTGAGACCCTGCCGGCGAAGGAGCCGGAGGACCACCTCCTCGAGGGACTCGTCATCCACGCTGAACACGACGTCCCCGAGCCGATCGACGACGACCCGTACGAGCGGCTCGAGCAGCTCGTCGGCGGCCGCAACGGACGGAGCCTTCGCGGTCAGCCGAACCTTCACCTCCCCCATCGACGCGAGGTACGCGACCGTGGGGTTCGACGATCCTTCGAAGAGATCGCTGAGCGCCTCGCCCACGGCCGACTCCCCCATGCCGGTTATGCGGAGGTTCCGCGACGCGATCACCTCACCACCCGTATCCGCCGCGAGCTCCGGCAGGATCGTGCCCGTCATCATCTCGACCATCTCGTCCGGCACGCCGGGGACGGCGTAGATCCTGACCCCCGTGGGGAGCTCGACGATGAGACCCGGCGCCGTTCCCCGGTCGGGCGCGATCGTGCGAGCCCCTTCGGGGACGTCGGCCTGTCGGAGGTTGTTCGACGGCATCGGCCGGGCGGAGAACCCGCGGAACTTGGCACGCAGCATGTCTTCGATCTCCAGATGGCGAACCAGCGGCCTCCCCGCGAACACAGCGATCGCGTCCCGGGTGAGATCATCCCCGGTCGGACCGAGCCCTCCGGTGACGAGGACGACGTCGGCCCGCGACGCTCCGAGCTCGAGCGCCTCGACGATCCGTTCGAGGTTGTCGCCGACGGTTTGGCGATGCACCACATCGACCCCGATCGGCGCGAGCCGCTCCGACATCCATCGCGCGTTCGTGTCGGCGATCTGTCCGAGCAGCAGCTCGGTCCCGACCGACAGGATCTCCGCTCTCATGACGCCGGCCTCACGACGACGGTTCACCCGTCGCGCCGGACGGCACGAAGGTAGCGGACCACGGATGGCCGGCTTGTCCGGGAACGCCGAGGGTGCGACCGTCCACGACGATCCGGATCGCCCCACCATCGCTCGCGGAAACGGTCAGCTCCCCCACCGCGCTGTACGAGATCGACTCCCCCGGGCCGAGCGACGTCGTGGGTTGGGCGACCCCGTCGATCGTGGCCGTGACGTCGACACCGGCGGTCGCGCTCACGGTGACGCCGACACCCGGACCGGGTGTCGGCGACACGAACGGTGTCCTGGCG
>JALYLP010000736.1 GCA_030774195.1 Actinomycetota bacterium
TCCTCCAGATGCCCGAGGCCGGCGCCCTCGTGATCCGCTCGGTCACGTCCTCGGTCTGCTTCAGGATGAACTGGGTCCACTCGTCCAGGTTCTGGACCTGCGCCCAGCGTTCGTTCAGCTCGTCGACATCGATCTCGTACTCGACGTCCATGAACTCGAGCAGGTGGAACAGGAACAGCGGCATGTCGCCATAAGCGACGGCCGTAACGTTCGTGATGCTCGACGCGCCGGTCACCCGGGGGTTGAGCTCGCCGAGCCAGATGTCGCCCGTATCCGCGTCCAGGAGGAAGTCCAGCTCGAAGTACCCGCGGTAGCCCTCCTGTCGCAGCCGTTCGCCCATCGCGATCGTCCGTTCGCGGGCGACACGCCGCTGCTTCTCGGTGAGCAGGTCGGGCGAGACATCGTCGCCGCACCAGCCCCCGTCGTACGGGGTGAGCTCCTCGAACCCGACGAGCTCGGCCATCAGCGGGCCGACCAGCGTTCCGTGCCTGGTGATCACGCCCTCGATCGCGAGCTCCCGCGGTTCGATGCGCTTCATCACCTTGAGCGACTCGCCCGCGACCTTCCGCTCGTGGCGATCCCAGTCCCGCCCGTCGGCGATGAAGAAGGTCGTCTGGCCGGAGTCGCCGTACGGCGTCTGGACGACGAGATCGTCCCCGAGGCCGCCCGCGTGCGCGAGGGATACGAGCTCCGGGTACGTCGTCGCGGTGCCCATCGTGTTGGGCACGCTCGGCACCCCGGCGTCGTTCCCGAGCCGCGTCGTCTCGATCTTCGAATCCAGCCGGTGGCGGAGCGCGGCGGGCGGGAACGCGACGTCGAGGTGAAGCTCGTCGGCGAGCTGTTCGGTCTCACCGTCGAACATCAGGAACGCGGCCTTGCCGGGACCGTGCGCGGAGACGAGGTCGGCGACCTCCTTGTGCCCGAGCAGGTAGTTCACGATCTCCTCGATCGACCCGAACGTCCGCGGGGTCTGCTCGCGCGGGACGAACACATTCGGGTGCCAACCGTCGAAGGAGTCGTAGTAGTTGATGAACTTGAAGGTCCGAACCCACCGATCGATCCCCAGCAGGTTGAACGCGGTCGCACTCACGAAGTAGACGGGCGTCTGGGTCGTTCGGAAGAAGTTGCGGATCGCGGGCATCCCGGTGAGGGGCTTCGTGTTCACGACCAGGTGCGGTCCGGACGGCGCGGTCGTCGCACGCCCGGGGGTGCGGGCCTTGCGTCGAGGCATCAACCATCGGACGACGCCCACGCGTCGGAAGCTACACCCGTGCCCCGCGCCGGTCACCTCGTTGACGTATCGATGTAATGATGTAATCTCACCGTATGAGTGAAAAGAGCGACTTCCACGAGCACCTCGAAGGATGGTTCGCCGGACGGCTCCCCGCGGAGTGGTTCGTCGGGCCGATCGACGTGACGTTCGACCGCGACGAGATCCTCGTCATCGGCACCCTGGCCGAGCCCGAGCTGCCGCAGGATGCCGGCCCGGAGACGAGGACCGCGGCCGCCGAAGCACGGATCTCCGGGTTCCGCGAGGACACCCGGAGCCATCGGATGCGGATCGCGGACGAAGCCGAACGCCGGTTCGGCCGCAAGATCAGCTGGGGCGCACGGTGTGCGGACCAGCGTCAGCTCTTCACGACCCTCGCGATCCCCGCGATGACGCGCCTGCGGATGCCCGAGAGGGAGGTCCTGGACACGTTGGTCGACGCCGGCGTCGCCCGCTCCCGCAGCCACGCGCTCGCCTGGTGCGTCCGGCTGGTGTCGGAGCGGCAGGAAGAGTGGCTGGCGGATCTTCGCGAAGCGCTCAAGCAGGTCCAAGAGGTCCGCAAGGAAGGCCCGAAGGACTGAGCGAGGCGTAAGCGCGATCGTCCGATCGTGCTGTTCTCACCGCTCCGGTCAAGCCCTCCATCCCGGATGCCGAGGACCCAAGTATGGGTCCGGGGGTCTGGTTCCTTCATCGTTCACGCGTGCCTGCTGCGGTCGTGGCCGTCGTGATGAGCATCGGCTCGCTGGCGTCGGCAGCGTCGGCACAGGCGACCATCTCCCGCAGCGACACCGTGACGA
>JALYLP010000737.1 GCA_030774195.1 Actinomycetota bacterium
CCCCCGATCCCAACCTCGATCCAGGGTTCCGCCCTTCCGGGGAGCCTCCCTATAATCGGTGAAGGCGGTCGGATCCCCCACGGCCGGAGGTCATGGGATGCCACTCAACGATCACGAACAACGCATCCTCGACGAGATCGAGCGACGTCTCGCTGAAGACGACCCGAACTTCGTCGAGCAGGTCGGTCGCACCGACCTCTACACGCATCACACGCGCGGGATCCGGCTCGCTGCCGTGGGGTTCCTGCTGGGATGCGCGTTGCTGTTCCTGATCTACGTATCCATCTGGATCGCGCTCATCGGGTTCGCCGTGATGGTGTCCTCGGCGCTGCTGATCTACCGCTACTTAGGGCAGCTCGGGCGCGACCAGATCCGCGCGATGCAGGAAGAGGGCGCGTTCTCGATGACGGGGCTCATCGGACGGATCGCCGCTCGGTTCCGACGTTCCTAACGCATCGGTTCGGGGACGCGAAGATCTAGCCTGAGCGGATGATTTCTCACGTATCACTAGCTCGACGGTTGCCACACTCACGCGTCGAGGTGTACAACGAGCCCTCTTCCTCGGGCGCTGACCGTCAGGCCGGAAAGCAGATCGCTTCCCCATCCGATCCGACGGCCCGCCCATGTTTCGGTGGTCGGGTCGGAGAGAGGAACCGAAGGGGCGTACATCTGCATGGAGGGGTTCACGGCTCATCAAGCCTGCAAATTCACCGGATGCTCGTCACGCCAGCTCCGCTATTGGGACCAGATCGGACTGGTAGAGCCGTCCGTTCAGGGGACCGGCGGTCGTCCAGGCGTGCCGCGACTGTACTCGTTCCGCGACCTCGTGGCGCTCCGCGTCGTGCGATCGCTCATCGACGGCGGGATGTCGTTGCAACGGGTGCGACGGTCGTGGGAGTTCCTCAACAAGAAGGCAGGTCTGGACCGCCATCTGTCGGAGGTCCGGCTCGTCACCGACGGACAGTCGATCTTCAAGATCTGCCGTCGGGACGGTGAGGTGATGGATGCGCTGAAGGATGGCCAGATGGCGTTCTTCGTCGCGATCGACGACATCGCGACCTCGGTGCATACCAACGTCCGTTCCTTCGAAGAGGATCGGGAGCGGTTCGTTCGGGGCCTGCGTGAGGCCGCGGCCCACACGGCGACAGGCTCCTGATCGCTCAGTCGCGTCGGTAGATACCGAACAGCCTGCGTCGCAGCGGCGTCGAGCGCCGAAGGTCGCGGATGATCTGGTCGGCATCCGCGGCAGCATCCATCGCGTCATCGTCGCTCGGGGTGTGCGATGCGTACGCGGCCCTCACCACGGTGCCGGTCAAGCGCTCG
Organism: Actinomycetota bacterium; assembly: GCA_030774195.1. GTDB lineage: Bacteria > Actinomycetota > UBA4738 > UBA4738 > HRBIN12 > AC-51. The sequence goes on from JALYLP010000737.1 coordinate 1,324, forward strand.
AGATGCCCGTCGACGAGGAGATCGGTCGCCTCGACACGCCGGCGGTACTCGAGCGGCGTCTCACCCGAACTGCGACCGAACCCGAGGTCGGCTGCACGCTCCGAGAACACGTCGTACGTCGCGAGGATCAACGCGCGTGGTTCGCGCGCGGCGTTGTGGAGCTTGCGGCGCCGACGGAACAAGCGAACCAACGGGATGGCCGCCAACACGAGGAGACCGGCGAGCGCCAGCCAACCGACGACGACTTCGGTAGAGACCCGTCGCGAAGGTTCAACCGCGGTGGGGGGCAAGGGTGTCCCGGCGCCGCCCTCCCGAAGGTTGACGTCCTGCGGCTTGCCGAATTTAGGGCGTTGCTTCTTGACGGGCGTCGTCGTTCCGTCACTGTTGCCGCAATCAGCCCTCGGATCATCGCAGCCCGTGGTGCTCGAAGAGCTCATATACGTCAGCATCGCCGGGTTCGTCTTCCCGGGGGTCGGCTCGAATGGGAGCCAGCCATATCCTTCGAAGGGAACCTCGACCCATGCGTGGAGCTCGCCGGTGGTGACGCTATAGATGTTGTCTCCGACGAGGGCCCCGGACGCATATCCCATCGCGACGCGGGCCGGGATGCCGAGCGAACGCAACATCACGGCCATCGCGCCCGCGAACTGCTGACAGAAGCCGCTCTTCCCGCTCGTGAGGAAGTCCGCGAGCCCTTGCATCGTGGACGGGTACCTGACCGTCTGGTCGTAGCGGTACAGCGTCGGGTCGGTCAGGTGCCGCTGGATCGAAATCACGCGGTCGAAGACGGTCGTGTCCCTGCGTGTCCACTTATCGGCGAGGTCCCTTATCTCGCGGGGGATGGTTCCGGGGACCTTCGTTTCATCCGGATACTGCGCCGCTGATCCCACCGCGGTCGTCTCGAGCTCGAGGGCACTCGGTGTCGGGTACACGGACTGGACGGAGTAGGTCGCCCCCTGGTTGGGCGGCTCGGCGACGGTGAGGGTCTGCGACCCCACGAACCAGGTCACCGAGTCGTCCGCCTGTTCCAACGCGCTGGGCTCGTACGCGATCGGCAACCAGGTATAGCCAAGGTCGTTGGTCACCGTGAACCGTTCCGTGATGGTCGTCCCCTGCAGGCCCGTCACGAGCTGCTGTCCCTCTTGGACCGGCGTTCCTTGCTCGAAGGCCGGAGACCACTGTCCTTTGTCGTCCAGCACGTCGAGGCCGACCATCCGCCAGTACGCGGGCTGGTCGGACTGGACCTGGAAGACCTCGACGGGGTCGCCTTGGTTGAGGATGGCGCCGATCTCCACCAGCGGGCTGACGTGCACGCGCGTGTCCGCGTTGATGGATGACAGATCGATAACGGCCTTCGAGCCGAACCCCGGCACGAAGATGGGGGCAAGCGCGGCGAGTACGACCGCGCCGGCGCCGATCCTGCGGGCCCCTCGCCCCGCGGACGGCAACAGACGATTCCTCGCGCCGGGAGGACTCCAGACCGGCCCCCACCCGTGGATCCGTCGGAGCGAATCGGCGAAGACGACGGCGAGCGCCGCGATCAGGAAGAGCACCCCGTAGACCGGCTTGATCACGCCGTCGAGCACGCTGTCGGCGAACGCGACCAGCGCCACCGGGGGAACGAGCGAGAGCAGAGGGCTGCCCGCCCGGAAGGCGAGCGCGAAGCAGGAGAAGACGGCTGCCCAGACGGCCGTCATGGCCGCGAGCATGAGGGAATCGTTGGCGGGTGCCGGCGATACCTGGATGCGCGCCTCCTCGCCAACCTGCGCGGCAGCGTGTCCTATCTGGTGGAGGGTCTCGAGGGTCGGCGCGCCGAACCAGGTGGTTGCCGGGAAGACGATGATCCCGATCGCCACCACCAGCAGCACCGCACTCACGGCGGTCGCGAGGAGGAGGCTCCGGCGTTCGAACATCCAAGCCACCAGGGCCGATGCGACACTTACGGCGAGCAAGCGATACGTCGCGGCGTGCCCGATGAACACGCGTCCGAAGGCGAAGCCAACGGCGAGCGCGACCAGCTCGATCGCGACGAGGGCCGTCAGACGCTGGATGCGAGCAGTCGTTCCCGCGGTACGTGCCATCGTTCCCTCAACTTCGTCGACGGGGTCAAGACCAAGCAGTCCCAGCCCGCCCGGGTCAGCGCGAGCCTGGCCTCGGTCGCGCGAGCCTCCAACTGGGTGCGGCGGCTGGCCGGAGCGGTGGCCGGCTCGACGGGATGGATCAAGACCGCGAGCTTGGGCCCGAACCCGGACCCTGACCGGATGAGTTGCGGCAGTTCCTGTGGTGCCGGCGGTGCGGCGATGAACACGAGCGAGGCGTCGGCCGACGCCGCGCCCCGAAGGTTGATCAGGGCGCTCGAGAGCGATGGCCCCTTGCCGTGGGTGACGCCCGCGAGCGCGTCGAGGTACCGCTCCTCCGACAGGGCGATCGCGGGTGTGTCGGC
>JALYLP010000738.1 GCA_030774195.1 Actinomycetota bacterium
GGTCCAGGTGCTCCAGGCCGGCGGGGGCGATGCGGCGGCGCTCGCCACGGCCGACGGTCCGAGCCCGCTCCCGATCGCGCTGCGGACCTGGCCGGCGGCCGACGCCGTCCATACGCTCCTGCACGCCGGCCGACGCCGCCTCGGCGACGTCCTCGACGTGCTCGACACCATGGTGATCGACGAGGCGACGTGGACCGCGATGGACCCGGACCGGCGGTCGCTGTTCGACGTCGACCGGCCCGAGGACCTGGAGCGCTAGGCTGCGGCGCGATGTCGCATGTTCAGCCGGTCCGCGTGGGCGGTATCGAGATCCGGACGATCTGTGAGGGGTGGGCGGCGCTCGCGCTCGCCGACGAAGCCCCGGGGCGGACCGTCGACTGGGACGGCGAGCGCGCACGCCGCCCGTGGGCGTTCGTTGGAGCCGACCGATGGCGGTGGCACGTCCACGCGTTCGTGGTCCGGCTGCCGTCCGGCATGGTCGTCGTCGTCGATACGGGGCTCGGCGATTTCCCGCCGTACGCGCCGTGGGAAGAGTCCGTCGAGGACCCGTGGGCCGAGGTGGAGGTCGCCGCGGTTCGTCACGTCGTGGTGACGCACCTGCACGCCGACCACGCCGGCGGCACCGTGATCGGCGGTGCGGCCGCGTTCCCGAACGCGACCGTCCACGTGCACGAAGCCGATTGGTCCGCGTTCGCGGGAGGCACGGATGAGGATGACTACGTGGCGCGTCACGCGATGAGCTCCCTCCTGGAGGTCGGGTTGCTCTCGATCACCGAGGACGACGAGGAGGTGGTCCCCGGCATGCGTCTGCGGCACAGCCCGGGACACACCCCGGGCCATCGCAGCGTCATCCTCAGCGACGGCGGCGACGTGATCCTGCTCGCCGGCGACCTGCTGCATCTCCCGATGCAGGCCGCGCATCCGGGATGGTGGTCGTCGCACGACGAGGACCCGCAGCTCGGAGCGGCCTCCCGGCGACTCTTGCTCTGGCGAGCGGCCCAGGATGGGTGGCGCGTCGCGGTTCCACACTTCGCGCGACCGTTCGGATCGGTGGGATCGAAGGGCTGGCTCGAGTAGCATCACGCCCCGAAGAGCGGGGCCCGTGGCAGGGCCCGGGCGACCTTCCCGCGCATCAGACGACCTCCAGCGGAAAGGATCGCCGGCATGCCGCGTCGCGTCTTGATCATGGGAGCCGCAGGGCGGGACTTCCACAACTTCAACGTCGTCTATCGCGATGATCCCGACACGGAGGTCGTCGCGTTCACGGCGACCCAGATCCCGTACATCGACGACCGCCGGTACCCGCCGTCGCTGGCGGGCGAGCGCTATCCGGACGGGATCCAGATCCATGAAGAGTCCGAGCTCGTCCGGCTGATCGGCGAGCTTCAGGTGGATGACGTCGTGTTCAGCTACTCGGACGTCAGCCATGACTACGTGATGCACAAGGCCTCCACGGCATCGGCGGCCGGAGCGAACTTCGTCCTGCTCGGACCGAACGCCACGATGCTGCAACCCACCGTCCCGACCGTCGCGGTGACGGCGGTGCGCACGGGCGTCGGGAAGTCGCAGACCACCCGCGCGATCGCGGAAGTCCTCAAGGCCGCCGGAAAGCGCGTGGTCGCCGTCCGACATCCGATGCCCTACGGGGATCTCGCCGGGCAACGCGTCCAGCGGTATGCCGAGCTCGCGGATCTGGACCGGTACGACTGCACGATCGAGGAACGCGAAGAGTACGAGCCGCACATCACGTCGGGGACCATCATCTACGCGGGCGTCGACTACGGAGCGATCCTGGAACAGGCGCAGGCCGAATGCGACGTGCTGCTGTGGGACGGTGGCAACAACGACTTCCCGTTCTACCGACCGACGGTGTGGATCACGCTGGTGGATCCGCTCCGCGCCGGACACGAGCTCCGGTACCACCCAGGGGAGACCAACCTGCGGGCGGCCGGGGTCGTCGTGATCAACAAGATGGATTCCGCGACGCCGGAGCAGGTCGCGCAGCTCGAGGGGACGATCGCGGAGGTCAACCCTGGTGCCGTCGTGGTTAAGGCCAACTCGAAGGTCACGTGCGACGATCCCGATGCGGTGCGGGGCAAGCGGGTGCTCGTGGTGGAGGACGGCCCGACGCTGACCCACGGCGGCATGAAGATCGGAGCGGGCGTGGTCGCCGCGCAGCGTTTGGGTGCGGCCGAGATCGTCGATCCCCGCCCGTGGGCGATCGGCACGATCGCCGAGACGTTCGAGAAGTACGACGTCGGCGCGGTGCTGCCGGCGATGGGCTACAGCGACGGGCAGCTGGACGAGATGTCGAAGATCATCGACTCGGCCGACGTCGACCTCGTGGTGATCGGCACGCCGATCGACCTGCGGAGGGTGATCGACATCCGTAAGCCCGCCGTGCGTGTCCGCTACGACCTGGACGTGCTGCCGGACTCGCCGCAGCTCGCCGACATCCTGGCGCCGGTCCTGTAAGGAGGATCCTGTGGAGCGGGTCGTCGTGGCCCTCGGTGGCAACGCTCTGCTCCGCCGCGGCGCGGAGGACACGTACGAGGAGATGTATCGGGCCGCCCGCGCCGCGGCGGAGCGCGTCGCGCAGATCGCCGCCGACGGTTGGGAGGTCGTGGTCACGCACGGCAACGGCCCCCAGGTGGGCCGGATCTTGATCCAGCAGGAGGCGGCCGCGAAGCAGGTGCACCCGATGCCGCTCGACGTCTGTGGCGCCGAGTCCCAGGGGCAGATCGGCTACCTGCTCCAGGTCACGATCGGGGATGTCTTCTTCGAGCGTGGCATGGAACGACCCGTCGTCACGATCCTGTCGCTCACGCGCGTCCGTCCGAACGACCCCGCGTTCCGCAAGCCGACGAAGTTCATCGGGCCCTACTTCAGCGAGGTACGGGCGAAGAAGCTCGAAGAGCAACGCGGATGGGTGATGAAGGCCGACCCGCACGGCGGATGGCGTCGCGTCGTGCCGAGCCCCGAGCCGTACTCGATCGTGG
>JALYLP010000739.1 GCA_030774195.1 Actinomycetota bacterium
CTTCGGGACCGCGACGCTGTTCGGCGCCGTCGCGTTCCTCGGCGCGATCGCCTTCGCGAGCGAACTCCGCGCTCGCCTGGTGCGCACGGGTGGGCTCGTGCTGCTCGCGGGCGCGATCGCCGCGCTCGTCCTGCTGCCGTACATCGTCGCGATCTTCGCGGATGCGCCGGACAAGCCCGTTCGCCAGGCCGAAGCGGCCTCGCCCGATCTGTCGAGCCTGGTCGTCCCGCCACCGGTGATACGGGCCGGAGGACCGGCGTCTGAATCAACGTTGAAGGGACTGTTGGAGTACCCACGAAGCAACGGCCAGAGCTACATCGGGGGCGCGGTCCTCGTGATGCTGCTCGGCTTCGCGATCACGGAGTGGCGTCGCCGCACGACCTGGCTGCTCCTCGGGTTCGTGGTCCTCTCGGCGATCTTGACCCTGGGACCGGTCTTGCACGTCGGCGGCCACCCGTCCTGGCCGCTCCCCGAGCGCGCGGTGACCGTTCTCCCGCTGATGGCTGCCGCGGTCCCGGCACGATTCGCGATCTACTCCGCCCTCGCGATCGGGGTCATCGCGACGCTGTGGCTGTCGAGCGCACCTCGGCGTTCGGCCTGGATCCGCTGGATCGTGGTCGCGGCCGCGTTCGTGTCGCTGTTCCCGTACGCACCACATCACGCCGATCCCGTCGATGGGCCGTCCTTCTTCTCCGCGGGCCCGATGGCGCAGGTGGTCCGTCCGGGCGAGAACGTGTACGTGATCCCGTACAACAAGGGGGAGGAGATGCTGTGGCAGGCCACCTCTGGCTTCTGGTTCAAGCTCGCGCAGGGCTACATCGGTCCGATCCCCGCGGAGCTCGATTCCGGAGCGATGGCGATCGGGCTGCACGTCCGCAAGGCTCCCTTCCTTCCCACGCCGGAGGAGTTCGCCGCGTGGACCCGGGAGCGGGCCGTTTCGGCTGTCATCCTGGATGATCGCGCTGCGCAGAAGTACGGGGATCTCCTGACGGGTGCTGGGCTCGAAAGCGTCTTCGCCGGAGACGGTGTCTCCGTCTGGCGGTGGCCGACCGGTGTCACGACACCCGGTACCTGATCCCTGTGATGATGGAAGCGATCGACGGGAGCGAGGAGGTTGCGGTGAGCACGGAACCGGTCGTGGGCGGGCGGACGGAGGAACTCCTCGCGCTCGCCGAGCGCTACGCGGCCCACAACTACCATCCGCTGCCGGTCGTCATCGCCAGCGGGGAGGGCGCGTGGGTGACCGACGTCGAGGGGAGGCGATACCTCGACATGCTCGCGGCGTACTCCGCGCTCAACTTCGGGCACCGCCACCCCCGCCTGGTCGATGCGGCGCGCGCGCAGCTCGAGCGGGTCACGCTCACCTCCCGCGCGTTCCACAACGACACGTTCCCGGTGTTCTGTCGCGACCTCGGGCACCTCGCCAACAAGGACATGGTGCTCGCCATGAACACCGGAGCCGAGGCCGTCGAGACTGCCATCAAGACCGCGCGGCGATGGGGCTACGACGTGAAGGGGGTCGCGCCCGACCGTGCGAAGATCGTGGTGGCCGACCGGAACTTCCACGGACGCACCGTCACGATCGTCGGCTTCTCCGACGATCCTTCCGCGAGGGAGGGCTTCGGCCCGTTCACGCCGGGGTTCCGGTCCGTTCCCTTCGGGGACGTCGACGCGCTCCGCGCCGCGATCGATGACGACACGGTCGCGTTCCTCGTGGAGCCGATCCAAGGCGAGGCCGGTGTGATCGTGCCGCCCGAGGGCTACCTCCGTGCGGCGCGCGAGCTCTGCACCGCGCGCGGCGCGCTCCTGATGGCCGACGAGATCCAGTCGGGGCTCGGGCGGACCGGCACCACCTTCGCCTGCGAGCACGAGGGCGTCGTCCCCGACGTCTACATCCTCGGCAAGGCGCTGGGGGGCGGGATCATGCCGCTGTCGGCCGTGGTCGCCGGTCGCGACGTCCTCGGCGTGTTCCGACCCGGCGAGCACGGCTCCACGTTCGGCGGCAACCCCCTCGCGTGCGCGATCGGCATCGAGGTCATCGACATGCTGCGTGAGGGCACGTATCAACGACGGTCCGCCGAGCTCGGCTCGTGGTTGATCGGCGCGCTCCGGGACGCTGCGGTGCCGACGGTCGCCGAGGTACGCGGGCGTGGGCTCTGGGTCGGCATCGACCTCGTGCCGAGCGCCGGGCCGGCGAGGTCGGCGTGCGAACGGCTGATGGATCGAGGGATCCTCGCCAAGGACACGCACCAACAGACGATCCGGCTGGCGCCGCCCCTCGTCGTGGAGCGCTCAGACCTGGAGTGGGCGCTCGGACAGGTGGTCGACGTCCTGTCGACGCCCGCCGGCTAGCCGCGTCGATCCGCGGGCTGGAAGAGCTCGATCGGGTTGCCCGAAGGATCGTCGAAGACGATCTGCGAGCCGCCGGGTCCCCGCACCACGTCGCTCCGGAACCGGACCCCGACCGCTCGGAGGCGTTCGACCTCGGCCGCGATGTCGTCCACGACGAACTCGATCCGGTTCCAACCACCCGGTCCGGGCTGGCGCCCGTCCGGCATCGCTCGCCCGGCCGAGCTCTTGGGCCCGCTGAGGAGGAGTCGAAGGTCCTCGCGAACCACATCGGCGAAGGCCGGCGACGCGTTCGAGAGCAACGAGAACCCGAGATGTTCCGTGTAGAAGGCGATCGCCGCATCGACGTCGTCGACGATGTATCGAACGTTCACCGTGCTCACGGGATCGGCTCCTCTCGGGGTCGGCCGGCCGCTCGCGAGCGGACGCGACCCTCGTTCGGCGGAAGGCGCATCATAGCGAGGTGAGGCTCCATCGCCGGCGCCCAGAGATCCCGACCTTCGCCGAGGCGGTCACCGCCTGGCGCGGGTGGAGCTTGGTCGAGGTGGACGGTGAGCTCCGGCTCTCGTCCCTGACGCGGCCCGAGGTTTGGACGCCGCGTGCTC
>JALYLP010000740.1 GCA_030774195.1 Actinomycetota bacterium
CCTGCAAGCCGTCTGCTCGCCGATCCGGAACCGGCTGCCGCACAAAGTCGCCTTCGGGATGGCGATGCTCAGCCATGGCGTCTTCACCCCGATCACCGGGTTCCTCGCCCGGTGCGCCAAGGTTCCACCGCCGGAGCTGGACTGGGACATCACCCACGGGCCCTGGTACGACAACAACCTGGCGACGCTGGAGACGCACGGGCGTGAGCTGGCGATGAAGTGGGAGGCCGGTACGACGGACGGCGGCGCCGACCAGGAGGCGAACCTGAAGGTCGTCGCCGACTTCGGCTGCTGACGAGCCGGGGCAGCGCCTTCCGCGGTCGGCCACCTCGGCGGCGCCGGGGGAGTGGCGATGATCGGGATCGGCGTGCGACTCGCGGTCACCGGCCGGCACGACTAGCCCGACGTGAGGATCATCGGGCTCCATCCACGTGTGTCCCCACCCTCCGCAGACGGACCACTTGTCCACAGACCCTCGGACGTACGTGTGAAAGCGTCGGGCCTGAGCCATAGCGTGTGGTCACGGTTGGTGGGGTAGGCGGAGCGGGCAGCGAGAGCGGCGGAGCGGTTCCGTGGTGACGGTCACGCGTGGTGCGGGTGGAGAGGCTCTCCAGACAGACCTGGTGGGGATGACAAAGAGCTGTCGGATATGCAACCGGTAATGAACCAACGTTAGTTAGTTTTCGCGTTTCATCCAAGAACAGATGAGTCCCCTGGACGTCGCATGACCCCAGAGGGCTCTCCCATCTTTGTCTTCACAGAAAGGGGGCTACCATGTGGCATTCGACCGTGGTAGTTAAAAGCAGGAAGCGTCCGCGCCCAGGATCCGTTTTGAGGATCGCCGGGCTCTGCATGGCTATGATTATCGTCTGGCTCGGAGCTGTCGTCATGCCCGCACCAGCGCTTGCCGTTTCCCGACAAGATGTAGGGACGGCTGGGGTGTTCCTTCTTCACCACGAGTCTTCGACCAGACCCTTGATGTGCCGACCCGAGCCCCCCGACTACCCAGGCTGCACTCCCGCCCAGGTACGTCCCCTCCTGAGAGCGAGGTTCGCGTCCGAGTACACCGGCCACGCGTCGGGCTACCGGTACCACCGAATGGGGCAGCACCATCGGGGTGTCATCTTCGCGCATCTGCGGCCTGCCTTGAACACCAGGCTGGCAAGGCTCTACCACGCTGCGGTGGCGCGGTACTCCGCTGCGCACGCGGCTGTCGTCGTGGATGGCGACGGCGTCGAGCACGTCGTGGCCTCATACCCCCACTACCGGACGTGGGCCGGCTTCAAAGGGCAGACGACGGCGTTGTGCAACGGGAAAAACGTGAGCATTCATTTCCCCACTCAATACTGCTGGTCGATCACGAAGATCGGACAGGCCGGAGCCGTCATCAGGTCGCTGCTCTACAACACGACAAAGATCCTGTTCTCCTGCGACGGGTTCGCCATCGGTGGATGGGCAAGCGGAAGTTTTGCGGCCTGGAAAATGGGCACCGGAGTGCTCGCCGGCGGATACTACGGAGCGGCCAGCGTGGAAATCGGTTGTCAGACCACTAACCTCTGGAACTGGGCTACCAACCTCTGGTAGGCCGGTGCCGTGACGCGAAAGGAGGCGCGGTGTCGCGTCCACGACGAGACATGAGCACCCGGCTCAAGGTCACATTCATCGCCACGGGCATTGTTATCGGAACCGTGCTCGCGGCCCTGGTTGGCCGGCATTAGACGGAACGTAGGGGACCGCCGCCGCTCAGGTCCCGAGGCACCGCGTCAGGAGCGTGCGGCGGTTGCGAGCGGAGGTCTTGGCGAAGATCGACTTGAGGTGGTCCTGCACCGTGTGCTCGGACAGGAACATGCGGTGTGCGATCTCGCGGGTGTCCGCTCCCTCGACGAGATGGGCGAGCAGCTCGCGCTCACGAAGGCTGAAGGCGAACGCTCGCGAGAACAGGGCCACCCGCCCGGACGGTGACGTCTCCTCGATGGTGACGGCGATATCGGGTTCCACCGCGCCGGTCGCATCGCCGATCCGCGCGGCGCGCAGCGTGACCCACCCACCCCCGGACAGGTGGACTCGAGCCGACGGCGGATTACGGTCGACGTCGGCCTCCACGGCCAGCAGCTGTG
>JALYLP010000741.1 GCA_030774195.1 Actinomycetota bacterium
CACGTACGCGCTCCGCGCGGCCGTGACCGCCACATCGACGTCCTCCTCGCCCGCTTCGGCCACCTCCGCGAGCACCGTCTCGTTCGACGGGTCGATCGTCGGGAACCAACGCCCGCTCTTCGGCTCGACAAACTCTCCCCCGATGAACAGCCCGTACCGATCCTGCAGCCGGACGATGTCCCTCGACTCGGGCGCCGCCGCGTACGCCCACGCCGGCATCAGCGGCTGCGCGGGGGCGGGTTCCAGATCGCTCATGGGGTCGCCCCGCCCGCGAGCGCGTGCTCGATCTCGTCGACGTGCTCCCGGCGATCCTCCCAGCGGCGCGCGGTGAACCAGCGTCCGGTCGCCCCCTCGAGTTGCTCATCGGAGAGCGCGGCGATCCTGCGATCGGTCTCGTCGGCGATCTGGAGCGCGAGTAGGGCTGCCGCTCGCGGTTCGATCGAGACCAGGAACCGCTTCGCGGTGTCGTTGATCCAGTCGACCGTCGCGTCGTCGTGCGGCGGCGGCGTCAGGCCGCGATCCACTATGTCCATGATGACCAGCGCGTGCTGATCCCAGAACGCGAGGTGCCCGAGGACCGCGGCGGGCGTCCATCCGGCGGGCATCGGCGTCCGAAGGTCGTCATCCGTTGCCCGGTCGACGAACGCACGCATCCGCTCGAGCTGAACGCGGTTGGCTTCGACGAACGAGCGATCGAACGGCACGCAGCCTCTCCCCTCAGTCGAGCGTGAAGTAGTCGGGCCCCTGGTAGCGACCGGTCCGCTCCTTGGCGATCTGCATCAACACGTCGTTCACGAGACTCGACGCGCCGATCCTGAACCGATCGGGAGTCATCCAGGCCGAACCGAGCGTCTCGTGGAGCACGACCAGGTACCGGATGGCATCCTTCGCCTTGCGGATACCACCGGCGACCTTGATCCCGACAGCGCGGTCCGTGTCCCGGTGGAAGTCACGCGCCGCCTCGAACATGCAGAGCGCGGTCGGGAGCGTCGCGCTCACCCCGATCTTGCCGGTCGACGTCTTGATGAAGTCGGCGCCGGCGGCCATCGCCAGGACGCTCGCCTGGCGGACGCGATCGTAGGAACCGAGCTCGCCCGTCTCCAGGATCACCTTGAGCGACGCGGCGCCGGCGGCCTCGCGCGCGGCGGCCAGCTCCTCGAACGTCTGCTGGTACCGGCCCCCCAGGAAGAGCGACCGGTTGAGCACGATGTCCACCTCGTCGGCGCCCATCGCCGCGACCTCGCGGATCTCCTGCATCCGAACCTCGAGTGGACCCAATCCCGCGGGGAACCCGCCCGCCACGCTCGCGACGCGAACACCGGACCCGGCGAGATGCGTGACCGCCGTCGGGACCAGCCACGGATAGATGCACACCGCCGCGACCGGTGGGACCGTCGGGTCGAGCGGATCGGGGCGGACGGCCTTCGAGCACATCGCGACGATCTTGCCGACCGTGTCCGAGCCCTCGAGGGTCGTCAGGTCGGTGCAGCGGATCGCGAGGTCCAGCGCCCAGAGCTTGGCGTCACGCTTGATCGACCGGGTGGCGAGGGACGCGGCCCGTTCCTCCAAGCCGACCGCGTCCACGGTAGGCGTGCGCATGATCATCTTCGACGCCTCGGACGAGGTGATCGCGGGCGAAAGCGGCGCCAGGCTGCTCATGTCATCCAGGGTAATCGACGTGCCGCGGGACCGGGACTCCCGCTAGGCTCGGGCGCCGATGCGGACCCTCCGATCCCTCCTCGTCCTCGTGATGTTCTGCGCCGGAGTCATCGCGTGTTCGAGCTCGAACGCTCCCGCGGCGTGCACGCCGAGCGGACCGACGCAGATGGTCGACCTGAAGGACTTCGCGTTCGAGCCCACCTGCATCGGCGTGTCGAGCGGTGCCACGCTCGCTCTGCAGAACACCGGAAGCGCGTTGCACACGTTCACCGTCACCGGGACGGCGATCGACCAGAAGCTCGACGGCGGTGCGGACGGAGAGGCCTCGCTCGCCGGCATCGCGCCCGGGACCTACGCGGTCGTGTGCACGCTCCACCCGCAGATGACGGCGACGCTCCAGGTGACCTAGAACCCCAACCGCTCGAGCGCGCGCGGGTCCCGCTGCCACTCCTTCAGGACCTTCACATGGAGGTCTAAGTAGACCTTCGTCCCCAGGAGGAGCTCCATCTCCTCGCGGGCACGTGACCCGATCGTCTTCAGCGTCTCGCCGCCGCGTCCGATCACGATCCCCTTCTGCGACTCACGTTCGACGATCAGCGACGCGTGCACCTTCGTGAGCGAGTCGTCGTACTCGAGCTCTTCGACGACGACCGCGATCGAGTGGGGAACCTCCTGCCGCGTGACGGCCAAGGCCTTCTCCCGCACGATCTCCGCGAGCCGCACGTCGATCGGTTGATCGGTGATCGTCTCCTCCGGATAGAGGGCTGGGCCTTCCGGGATCCGTTCGAGGATGAGTTGCCGGAGCATCCCGATGCCCTTGCCCTGGCGGGCGGACACCGGCACGATCTCGTCGTAGTCGCCGAGCGCTCCCGCGGCGGCGAGCTGGGGAACCTCCGACCGGCCGAAGGTCGCGTCGACCTTGTTCACGACGCAGATCGCCCGGGCTCCCGTCGGCCGGACCCGGTGCTCGTACACGAACGCATCGCCGGTCCCCACCCCCGCGGCCGCGTCGACGACGTGCAGGACCACGTCGACCCCGGACACAGCGTCGCCGACGAGTTCGTTCAGCCGCGTACCGAGGAGGGTCCTGGGCTTGTGGTACCCGGGGGTGTCGGTCAGCACGACCTGCGCCCCCTCGGACGACCAGATCGCGTGGATCCCGCGACGGGTCGTCTGCGGCTTGTCGGAGACGATCGCGACCTTCTGACCGACCAGGGCGTTGACGAGGGTGGACTTGCCGACGTTCGGCCTCCCGACGACGGCAACGACGCCGCTCCGGAAGGCGGTCATCGTCTCAGGTCGTCCGGGCCGAACGCGCTCGGGAGCAGGTCTTCCAGCGCCCACGTGAGCCGCTCGCCGCCTGTGGTTTCCGTCACGACGAGCGACTCGGGGCCGAACTCCCAAAGGACCTGGCGGCACGCACCGCACGGCGGCGTCGGGCTCTCGGCGCCGGTGACCACCGCGACCGCGTCGATCCGGCGTTCGCCGGCGTCGATCATGCGACCGACGGCGTTGCGCTCGGCGCAGACCGAAAGGGGATAGCTCGCGTTCTCGATGTTCTGGCCCGTGAAGATCTGACCGTTCGCGACGATCGCGGCGCCCACGGCGAAACCCGAGTACGGCGCGTACGCCCGGCCCATCGCGTCGCGGGCGCGCTCGACCGCGTCGTCGATCAGCGCCTTGACCTCTTCTGGCACGACGGCCTCAGTCACCCACGACCTCCTCCCGCGGGTCGGCCGACTCGGGCTCCCTCGTGATGAGCACGGTCGCCACCCGGCGTCCCTGGACCTCTTCCGCCTTGAACCGCAGACCTTGGAACTCCATCTCCTCGCCCGGTTCCGGGATCTTGCCGAACAGCTCGAGGACGAGCCCCCCGACCGTATCCCACTCCTCGTCCGGGAACTCGGTATCGAGCAGCTCGTTCACGTCGTCGATCGAGGTCTTCCCCGACACGCGGTACACCCCGTCGCTGACCTCGACCACGTCGGGGACCTCCGTGTCGTACTCGTCCGTGATCTCCCCGACCAGCTCCTCGAGTAGATCCTCGAGCGTGACGATGCCGGTGACGGATCCGTACTCGTCGGTGACGATGGCCTGGTGGAACTTCTCCTGCTGCATCTCCCGGAGCAGGTCCGCGACCTTCTTCGACTCGGGCACGAACCGCGCCGGCCGGCAGATGTCGGTGAGCGGCATGTCGTCATCGCCCTGGTACAGCGCCTTGAGGACGTCCTTCGCGAAGACGACCCCGACGACGTCGTCGAGGTCCTCGTGGAACACCGGGATCCGGGAGTAGCCGTGTTCGAGCACCAGCGCCTGCACGTCGCGTAGGGTCGCGGTGTCCTCGACCGCGATCACGTCCGGACGCGGAACCATCACCTCGCGGACGATCGTGTCGCCGAACTCGAAGATGGAGTGGATCAGCTCCTTCTCCCCCTCCTCGATCACGCCCTCCTCGGACGCGACCTCGGCGGAGGCCCGGAGCTCCTGCTCGGTGATATAGGGGCCTTCCTTCAGACCCTTGCCGGGCATCAGCACGTTGGCGAACACGAGGAGCGCCTTCGCGAAGGGACCCAGGATGCCTCCGAGGAATACGACAGGTGGCGCAACCAGGAGCGCGACGCGATCGGTCCGCTCGATCGCGAACGTCTTCGGCGTCACCTCCGCGAAGACGAACAGCAGCAACGTCATCCCGATCGTCGCGACGATCTCGCCCGCCTGGTGGAAGTGACGGACCGCGAACGAGGTCGCGATCGTCGAGCCCCCGATCGTGAACAGCAGCGTCAGGAACAGCACGACGTTGAGGAACCGAGCGGGGTTCTCCACGATCCGCACGAGCTGCGCGGCACCACGGCGGCCGTCCTCGCGCAGACGGAACGCTCGCACGCGGTTCATCCGGGTGATGGCCGACTCCGATGCCGCGAAGAAGCCGACCCCGAAGATCGAGACGATGACGAGCGCGATCGAGAGCCAATCGGCGGACGTCAAGGCGCCTGCACCCCGCTGTAGGCGGTCTGGCGAGCCCACATCGTCGCCTTCTCCCCGTCCTCCTCGTGGTCGTACCCGAGCAGGTGCAGGACGCCGTGGACGACGAGCAGACGGAGCTCGGCGCCGGGATCACGGGGGTTGTTGCGCGCGGCGACCGCCGGCGCGATCACGACGTCGCCCAGCACGCGGAGGCCCCGTTCATCCTCGCCGTCCAGCGGGAAGCTGAGCACGTCGGTCGGCCCCGGCTCGTCGAGGTATCGGACGTGCAGCTCCTCCAT
>JALYLP010000742.1 GCA_030774195.1 Actinomycetota bacterium
ATGGAGGAGCGATCGTGATCGACCAGGCGAGCGTTGAGCGAGCCGCGGAGCTGTTCCGCGCGCCCGATGGGTCGTTCGATCGCCTCGTCCGCCGCCGCGATCGCAAGCGGCGGAACCAGCGGATCGGGGTGTTCGTGCTCGTGGCGGTGATCGCCGCTGCAGGCTTCTTCGCTGCGGTGTCCCAGTTCCGGTCCGCTCCCGTGCCGGCGGACGAGACGCCGGCCCTCGCGCCCGTTGCGAACGGGGAGATCGTGATGGTGAGGGGGCTCTTCTGGCGGAAGGACACGAACCCGGACCTCGTCGCGGTCGACCCGGAAACGGGAGCCGTCCGCCGGCTTGTCACCTGTGACGAGGAGTGCGGCGTCTCGGATGAGCCCTGGTCGCCCGATGGGAAGAAGCTCCTGTACTCGAGCGGCGGGTCCCTCTACGTCCTCGACATCGCGGCTCATCCCGAGCGATCACGTCGGGACGATCCGGGGGCGGGATCTTCTCGCCGGACGGCCAGCGGATCGTGTACGACACCGGGAACCCCCCGAAGACCCCCCGGAGTTCTTCGTGAGCGGACGCGATGGAAGCGGGAGCCGGAACCTTGCCCCGCTGTCGGGACTCCAGCTGTTGTGGTACCAGTGGTCACCGGACGGTCGGTCGATCGAGTACTTCCAGCACGCCGTGACTTTCTCCGACGGGTCGATCGGCATCCTGGACCTCGATGGGACGCCGACCTCGCGGACGCTAGTGTCGTTCCCTCGATCGGACCCGTGCCACCCGCCGGAGACGCCGATCGGCTGCGTGCATTCGGTTGCGATGTCTCCCGTCGACGGACGGATCGCCTATGTGACGTACAACCCCGAGACAGGGATCGACACCGTCCGAGTGGTCGACCCGGACGACGGCGCAATCACGCCCGTCGCGAGCGTGACCGCGACGGGGCTGCCGAACAACGCACCCTCGCGCATCGCGTGGTCCCGGGACGGGTCGCGGATCGCGCTCGCGGCCGGATGCCAGATCTGGTCGATCGCGGCGGACGGGAGCGACCAAGCGGTGGTCAAGGATCTCAGCCCGTGCACGGCCACTCCCGGCCGGCTCACCTGGTCGCCCGACGGGGCGGAGCTCGCCTTCGTCGAGCCCTCGTTCGACGTCGTGGGTCACCTCCAAAGCGTGACGTTGTACGCGCTCACCGTCGATGGAAGCTCGATGCGCCGGCTCGCCACGCTGCAGGGCGACTTCGGCGTGGGCTTCAACGCGATCACCTGGCGGCCGGTCCCGATCCCTGAGCGTTGAACGTGGGTGAGCCGAGCGTTACGGATCCGTACGTCGCGCTGCCAGCGCGAGACGGGCGGTGAAGTGGCGCCAACCTTCCTCGTGCATCGCGGCGGCCTCTCCGTCGGGAAGCCCGGTGTGACGGAGCGAGAGAACGGTCCCGTCTCCGTCGGCCTCGAGTGTGAGCTCCACGGTGGTCGAGCCGGGCGGGACGCTCTCGTTACCCTCCCACCCCCACGTGAAGACCACGCGATGTGCGGGCTCGACCTCGACGAACTCACCGCTCGCGACCATGTTCGCGTCCATCCAGACGCGGTACACACCCCCCGGACGCGGATCGAGTTCGGCCTTCACCCCCTGCCACAGGACGTAGCGCTCGGGCTCCGTCAGGTAGGGGAAGACCTCCTCCGGCGGGGCGTTCAGCCGGACCCGGAGTTCGACGGTGTGAATCCCATCTCCGGTCATCGCTCCTGCACCACGCTTCGCAGTCGATCCAGGTCCAGAGCCCACATCTCCTCGAGGGCCGTCCGGAGCGATCCCAAGGCCTGTTGATCGGCGCGGTAGAAGCGCCGGGTCGCCTCACGCCGTTCCATCACCAGACCAGCCTTACGTAGCACCGCGATGTTCTGCGAGATCGCTGGCCAACTCACGTCGAACTGCTCGGCGATGTCCCCGGCCGATAGCTCGCGCTCCCAGACAAGCCGAAGGATCTGACGCCGCCGAGCACTTGAAATCGCGTCGAGCACCTCCTGCACGCTGGGTAGTTAAGCACATCCTTCAGGTTGACAGAAGATTTAGGGACATCTTAAATATGGGTCCATGACGACGCAGGAGGGAGAGAGCCATGAGCAGAGACATCGTGCACGGGATCGAGATCCACGCTGACCCGAAGATCGTCTACGACACGATCTCGACGCGGTCGGGACTCGCCGCGTTCTGGACGCCCGATGTCCAAGGCGACGAGACCGTGGGTGGTGAGCTCACGTTCGGGTTCTCCGAGGCCCCCGTTCGCTTGCCGATCCGCGTGGCCCGCCTGGAACCACCCACGGAGATCGCGTGGAACTGTCCGGGCGTGTTCCCCTACTGGGAGGGAACCAGCGTGGCGTGGTCGCTCCGGCCGAGTGAGCACGGCACGAAGGTCGTCTTCCGCCACGCTGGCTTCCCCGACGAC
>JALYLP010000743.1 GCA_030774195.1 Actinomycetota bacterium
TCAACCACGCCACCGAGGACGCGGTAACCCTCGGATATCGCTACCTCGTGCTGGAGCCGGTAGACGTACCACGCGAACAACCGTGCGAGCTCGTGATCCGACGGAGCTCGCCCAAGCACGGTCTCGAACGTTCGCGTCGCCACGTCCGGATCGGTCATCCCGGCCGACGACGACATCGCGATATCGGCCGGCACGCCGTGTAAGCGCTCGAACGCCCAGCTCCAGCTGCGAGCCCCCGCCCCGCCGGTGTTGATGAGGGTCCCGTCGATGTCGAACAGGACCGCCTTGATCCTCGGTATCCCTGCCGGAGTCATCCCGCCGTCGATGCTACGAGCACCCGTTCGGCCGCCCGCGCACATTCTTCCTCACGGTGAACCGAATGGTCGGACGCGAACTTCTCGGCAACGCGGACGGTCTCCTCTCCGAGGGTCTTGGGTTGCAGTGCGACGGCCTGGTCCTGGATCCGGCCGTCCGCGTCGAAGACGTGAGCAGCACCCGCGACCGGGACGACGTACGGGACCGCCCACCCCCTGAGCGCCCGGACCGCGAACTCCATCGTGTTGATCGCCTGAAGCCCTTGCGTCCCGCCCGCGGCGCTGATCAGCCCGATCACCTTGTCGGCGAGGAATGGCGGATCCCGGTCGCGCAGCGGGTGGAGCCGATCGAGTGCGTTCTTGAGCGCACCCGAGATCGTCCCTGATACATCGGGCTGCTCCAGAGCATCCCGTCGGCGGCATGGCACGACTCGATCAGCCTCGCGGCGGACTCCGTCGGCTGGTCCTCATCGGAGTTGTACATCGGCAGATCGAGCTCTCGGATGTCGAGAAGCTCCGTCTCGGCGCCGGCGCTCGCGGCTCCCTCCAGCGCTGCGACCAAGGCCGCCCGGCTCGTCGAGACCTTCGCCATCGAGCCCCCGAGGCCGACGATGGTCAGCCCCTTCATCGCTCGCCGATGGTAGCCCTCGCACCGGATGAGGTTGGCCAAGCCTCCTTCATGAACACGCGGGATCTATGAGTTGGCGATCAGGCGCCCTATGCCTGGATGAACGCCAGGAGTTCCTCGTTGATCTGATCCTTGAGCGTGGTGCACATGCCATGCGGGGCGCCCGGGATGACCTTGAGTGTGGCGTCCTTGACGATCTTGGCCGACAGCAGCGCCGAGTCGGCGATCGGCACGATCTGATCGTCGTCGCCGTGCAGGATCAGGGTCGGCACGTCGAACGTCTTCAGATCCTCGGTCAGATCCGTCTCCGAGAACGCTTTGATGCAGAAGTAGGACGCCGGGTAGCCCGCCGTCATCCCTTGGAGCCAGAACGACTCGCGCACGCCTTCCGAGATCTTGGCGCCCGGCCGGTTGTAGCCGAAGAAGGGCAAGCTGAGGTCCTTCCAGAACTGCGAGCGGTCCGCGGCAACGTTCGCCCGGATCTGGTCGAACGCTTCGATCGGCGTGCCGCCCGGATTCGCTGCCGTCTTGAGCATGAGCGGGGGTACGGCGCCGATCAACACGGCCTTCGCCACGCGTTTCGTCCCGTGGCCATGGCGCCCGATGTAGCGCGCGACCTCGCCACCGCCGGTGGAGTGACCGACATGGACCGCGTTCGTCAGGTCGAGAACCGTGACCAGCTCGGCCAGGTCGTCGGCGTAGGTGTCCATGTCGTTGCCATTCCAGGGCTGGCTGGAGCGGCCGTGTCCACGCCGGTCATGCGCGATGGATCGATAGCCGTGTGAGGCCAGGAAGACCATCTGGTCCTCGAAGGCGTCCGCACTCAGCGGCCAGCCGTGGCTGAAGACGACGGGCTGTCCGCTTCCCCAGTCGTTGTAGTAGATCTCCGTGCCGTCCTTCGTCGTGAACCTGCTCACGATGTCCTCCTTGTAACTCGCCAGACCGACAAGAGAGCCGCCATCTCTTGCACACCGTCAGCGGTCGCCCAGTTCCGCCTCCTCTCCGTCGTGCGGGGATGGGCGAACGTCTGCATCGAACCTAGCACTGGGTCGAGTCCCGTCAAATCTTCGGCTCGAGGGCGGGGAAGGCGCGGTCGACGGCATCAGCCGGAACTCCGCTCACGCCCAGCGAGGTCGCGCTCACCGCTTTCGCCGCGTCGCCGACGACCATCACCTCGCTCAGCGTCCCACGTAAGGTTGGGGCACTATCCGGACATCTCCTCAGTGGAGAGGCACTTATCAAGGAGCGACAGGGTGCACGACGAGCGCCGGATGCGATTCGAACGGCTGTTC
>JALYLP010000744.1 GCA_030774195.1 Actinomycetota bacterium
GTCGTGCTGTTGGCGCTCGGGATCGCGGTTGCGAGCTTCCTGTTGGTGGACCGGGCGTTCAGAGGCCGCGTTGTGGCACAGCCTGGCGAGACGCCATCCCCGACGATCTCGGCTGTCGGCCCGGCGGCAAACGGGCTCATCGCGTTCGGCTGCAGCTACCACATCTGCACGATGGCCCCGGACGGCTCGGGAATCACCGATCTCATCGAGCCCTACGACCGGAGCGTCGTGCTGACCGCGGGTGGCCCGGTGTGGCCGCCGGACGGGACGAAGATCGCGTTCACTGGCTACAACGAGCGCGGATCGCATCCCGCCGGCGGGGGCGCGAACTACGACGTCTACGTGATGAACGCCGACGGTTCGGGGGTCACCGACCTCACGACGAGCCAGCAAGACGTCCGAAGCGGCAACTCCCAGACCAGTCCGTCCTGGTCTCCCGACGGGACCCAGATCGTGTTCAACAACTACAGCAGGGACCCTGCCTCGAGCGGCATCTACATGATGAACGCCGACGGCTCTGCCCAGACGAAGATCGCGGACGTCGGCTACTCCGCCTCTCCGTGGTCGCCCGACGGCAGCCGGATCCTCTTCTCCATGAACGGGCATGGAGGAGCCGACCTCTACACGGTGCATCCCGACGGATCGGGACTCACCCAGCTCACAAGCAGTCCCGACGGGGTGTACGACGAGTTCCCGAGCTGGTCCCCGGATGGGTCGAAGATCGCGTTCCTCCGGGGCGCCCGGTCGATCTACGTGATGAACGCGGACGGCACGGATCAGCTCGCCGTGTTCGATCGCGCCGGTTCCCGGCTGCTACGGCCCGTGTGGTCGCCTGACGGCACCAAGCTCGCCTTCGACGTCTACGACGACGGGACTTGGGACATCTACGAGGTCAGCGCCGACGGGGCGGGATTGAAGGACCTGACGCCGACGAGCGACCGGGACGAGAACGGTCCCACCTGGTCTCCTGATGGAACCCGGATCGCGTTCGCTGCCACCCATATGCTGTCAACGGGTGTCGACAACACAGGCAGCTTCGACATCTATCTGATGAACCCGGACGGAACCGGTGAGGAGCGACTCACGAAAGACGCGGGCCACGACCCTAACTTGTCCTGGCAGGCCGTGTTTACAGCGCTACTTTCTCCTTCCCCAACTTCCCCATGAACCTGGTCTCTAGTTGTAGTTCCCACTCACGTTGTTTCCAGCCGCGAGACCGGCGGGAGTCCTCCCAGCGCGGTGTGGGGCCTGCGGTGATTGTAGGTGTCGATCCAGCGCGGGAGGGCGTTGAGCCGAGCGCCGTTGGACCGGTAGAGCTTCACGTATGCCCACTCCTCGAGCATCGTGCGGTTGAACCGTTCGACCTTCCCGTTGGTCTGCGGCCGATAGGGGCGGGTGACGATGTGGTCGGCCTCGATCGCTCCCAGCGTGGCGAGGAACTCACGGGACAGCGTGTAGTTCAACGCTCGGTCGGTCATGACCGCTTCGATCTTGACCCCCACCGAGGCGAGATGCTCGGCCGTCCGACGAAGGAACCCGGCGCACGTGGGGCCCTTCTCGTCAGCATGAACCTCGACGTAGGCCCACCGCGAGCGGTCGTCGACGGCGGCTGGATGTAGTCGTAGCCGTCGCCGCGATGCGCCTTGGATCCGGGCACGTTCGCCCGACCGTGCATCTTGTGTCCACCCCCGGCCGGCACCCGGCCCAGCTTCTTCACGTCGATGTGCACGAGCTCACCCGGGCGCTCGCGCTCGTAGCGGATAGGGATGGCCGTTGGCCGATCCATGAACGTCAGCCGCGACAGACCCTGGCGACGAAGCACCGCGTAGATGGTGGAACGAGGGTGCCCGAGCACGGGCGCGAGCTGGTGTGGGCCGCGCTTGAGGCGTCGGCGAGCCGCCACGATCCGGCGGACCTCGCGCGCAGGAAGGGCGTGCGGCGAGCGGCGGGGTGCGGAGGACCTGTCCTGCAGGCCCCCCGGCCCCTCCTCCCGGAACCGGCGGAGCCACTTGTGCGCGGTCGCTCTGGAGATCCCCATCGATTCGGCGGTGGCCGCGACCGACCACCCCTCCTCGAGGATCCGGGTCACCAGCAGCAGACGGCCGAACGGAGTGAGACGAGCCCTACGATGGGCCACGAGAGCCTCCTTCTCGGTCGGGAGCTTTGGTCAGCCCCAAACCGTGCAGGGAGGCTCTCGCCTGTCAACAACCTTGGTGGGAACTACAACTAGTCTGTCCGAAGCTCCTGGACCTCGAACGCGGGGACGGGCCGACTGAACCCTTTCAGATCGAGCTCCCCGACGGGAGTCGCGTGCACGATGTCCTCGACGGCCGCGAACACGCGTGGGCCGATCAGGGTCTGACCAGCCGTGGCGAAGGTGCTCAGCCGAGACGTGAGGTTCGTCACCGGCCCGAGCGCTCCGTAATCGTAGCGACCCTCGAAGCCGATCCGCCCGAGCGTCGCGTACCCCGCCTCGATCCCGATCCCCAGACCGAGTTCCGTGCCGCGCTTGCGCCATATCCGCGCCAATTCCGCGAATCGCTCCTGCGCGGCGAGCGCGAGCCGGATCGCCTGGAGCTCGTGGTCCTCGACGGGGAGGGGGTCATTGAAGAACACCATCACGCCGTCGCCCGCGAAGTGCTCGAGCGTCCCACCGTGGGTGGCGATCAGCTCGCCGAGGGTTTCGTGGTACTTCCCAAGCACCTCGATCAACTCTTCCGGTGCGGCGGTCTCGGCGAACGCAGTGAAGCCGCGGAGGTCGCTGAAGAGGCAGGTGATGTACCCGCGGTGACCGGCGAGCAACCGCTCGCCCTCCTTCGAGGAGATGAGCTCAGCAACCTGCGGCGAGACGAAGCGGGACAGCTCCGTCCGCTGTCGCTCGACAGCGTCGATCAACCGGGCGTTCGCGATCGCGATCGCCGCCTGGTCGGCGAACGTCTTGACCAGCTCGACCTGCTCGTCGGCGAACGCTCCCGGGTCGTTGCGTCCGACCGCGATGGCCCCGATCAGCTCGTTCTCCAGGACGATCGGAACGCCGAGCAAGGCGCGATAGCCGATGATGCGCTGAGCCCCGAACGAGTAATCGGCGTCGGCGAGGACGTCAGGGATCTGCACTACCTCACCGGTGAGCCCTACCCGACCGACGACCGTCGTCCGATCACGCGCGTGCGGATGCTCCTGGGCGTACTCGTACCCCGCGAGCGGGTCGAGGCTCTGCGAGGAGATCACGAAGAGATCCCCTTCCACCAGGTAGAGCTGGGCGTGGTCGCCATGACAGAGCAGCCTCGCGGCCTGGACGATCTCATCGAGCACGGGCTGCAGCCCTTCCGAACGCGCGACCGCGCGAAGAACCTCCCCGACAGCCCGCCGCTGCTCGCGCAGGTTCTCGTTGTCCCGAGCGAGTTCCTCAGCGTCGAATGCCTCGCGTGTACCCAAGGGCCGACTGTACGACCAACCGTCGGGACGCGTCGAAACGACATCGGCGAGAAATCGCGGCCACGTGCGGAGCGCTGTCATCGCGTTGCCAGCCTTGGTCTGCGGCCGCTCACGAACGCGCCCCGCGTCGTAGAACTCACTCGCAGCCGTAGCCATCGTTGTCTGCGTCGAGGCCATACGGATCCGACCCCGTGACACGCACCAGACCTGTGTACTGCGGGCCGTCCCCGCTGCCGCCAATGCAATCGTAATCGGACGCAGGAGGAAGGCAGGGCGAGTAACCCGGCGTGCAGTTAGTACCGCCTGTGGTGCTTGCTGGCTTCGCGACTACCAGGTTGATGTTGCGACCGGGTTGCGCCCCCGT
>JALYLP010000745.1 GCA_030774195.1 Actinomycetota bacterium
GCAGCGCCTCGCGCCGCTCCCGGACGGCGTCGAGTTCCTCCGCCGTCCGGGACGCGACGTGGACGTCGCGATCACGTTCGTCACGCGTCGATCCGATCTCGCCGCTCGCTTCCCCGCGCTCGCCCGGTCCCTCACGCCGGCCGGTCGGCTGTGGATCGCCTGGCCGAAGAAGGCCGCCGGGGTCCGAACCGACCTGGACTTCGACGCGGTCCAACGGGTCGGGCTGGACGCCGGTCTCGTCGACAACAAGAGCGCGTCGATCACCCAGACGTACCAAGGGCTTCAGTTCGTCGTGCGAACGAGCGATCGGCGCGCCTGACGGGAACCGCGGCGCGGTTCGACTCCGTCCAGCCACGGATGCACGGGTACCCTGGGCCGATGCCTCTCCTGTCGCGGCTGAACCGACCCGTCGTGGCCGTGATCGCAGTGACGGCATTGGCGGGCTCCCTCCGCTTCTTCCATCTCCAGCATCCACCCGACTTCGTCTTCGACGAGGTCTATTACCCGAAGGCGGCGTGCATCCTCGTTGGGTGGTCGGACCAGGTCTGCCGCATCGACTCGAACGACGAGAAGTACTGGCGCGCGCAGAAGTGGGATGTCGGTTCGTGGGTGCACCCTCCGCTCGGGAAATGGGAGATCGCGCTCGGCATCAAAGCGTTCGGGATGAACCCGTGGGGATGGCGATCCACCTCCGCGCTCGCGGGGACGCTCGTCGTGCTCTTCACCGCCATGATCGCTCAGCTGCTCTTCGGCAAACCGGTGTGGACGTTCGTCGCCGGCCTGTTGATGGCCACCGAACACCTCAACGTGGTGATGTCCCGCACGGCGCTGCTCGACGCGCACCTGGAGCTCTGGGTCGTGGTCGGGTTCCTCTTCCTGTTGCTCGATCGTCGATGGCTGGAGCGACGCCAACAGGCTCACGTTGAGAAGGGCACAGCGGACGGCGCACCCACCAGCGAGAGCGCGGTCTGGCCGCCGCCGCAGCCTCCCGTCTATTCCCCCATCCTGCGGCCGTGGCGGCTGGCGGCGGGAGTCGCGCTCGGCGCCGCGGCATCCGTGAAGTGGTCGGGCGCGATGGCGCTGTTCGCCGCCGTGATCATCGCGTTCATGTGGGAGACGGCCCGACGCCACCGGGGGGATCGCTCCTGGGCCGGCGCCCTGGGTCGAGCGATCGCCCGCGAGTCCCTCGGCATCGTCATCGCCTTCCTGTTCGTCCCCGTCGCCGTGTACATGCTCACCTGGTTGCCGTGGCTCCACCATTTCGGGTGGGACATGGGCGCGTGGTGGAAGAACCAGGTCGACTCTGCGCGGTTCCATCGGAGCGGCATCGATTGGACGGCACTCAACCCGAAGACCGGGGCGTACACGCCGACGCACCCGTACTACGCGCGAGCGTGGAAGTGGATCCCCGACCTTCGACCGACCTCGTTCTTCGTCAAGGACCTCGATCTGGACATCGAGCAAGTGCTCGCGATCGGGAACCCGATCATCTTCTGGGCCAGCGTGATCGTGATCCCGTGGGTCGGCCTGATGTGGTACCGGCTCCGCGACTGGCGCGCCGGCTTCATCTTCGTCGCCTTCGCCGGTCAGTACCTGCCGTGGTTCTTGGTGACCCGACCGACGTTCTTCTTCTACGTGTTGCCGCTCACCCCGTTCATGGTGCTCGCCATCACGTACGCCTGCCGGCAGGCATCCGACGCGACGATCGTGGTCCGGGACCGCGAGACCCGCGACATCGCGATCAACCCGGAAACGGGAGAGCCCGCGATCTCGAAGGCGTACGTCTATCGACCGTTCGTCGTCGCCTACGTCATCGCGGCCGTCGCGGTCTTCATCTGGTTCTGGCCGGTGCTGACCGCGGGTCGCATCAGCGATCTGCATTGGCGCACGATCGTGTGGTTCAACGCGTGGATCTGAACGTACCCTTCGCGCCACGATGACCCGCCGTGAGCTCGTGGCGATCCCGATGGCCGACGGCATCGAGCTGTCGGCTACGCTCTTCTTCCCGGACGGAGACGGACCTTGGCCCGCCGTGATGGAGGCGCTCCCGTATCGCAAGGACGATCTCACGGCCGCCTACCGGCCGGGCTACGCGGAGCTGGCGGATGCCGGCTACGTCGTCTGCTGGCTCGACGTGCGGGGCACGGGGTCCTCGGGCGGACTCGCGACCGACGAGTACTCCGAAGCGGAGCGGCGCGACCTCGTCGCCGTCGTGGATCACCTCGCGACCCGCGACTGGTCGGCCGGCACGGTCGGGATGTTCGGGACCAGCTACGGCGGGTTCACCGCCTTGCAGGTCGCGGTCGAACGCCCGCCCGCGCTCAAAGCCATCGTCCCCATCTTCGCGAGCGACGACCGCTACGCCGATGACGTCCACCACTTCGGCGGGGTGCTCAAACAACTGGACGTCGTGGACTACCCGACCTACATGATCGCGATGAACGCGCTGCCCCCCGTCCCGCAGATCTGGGGTGAGGGATGGCGCGAAGAATGGGATCGTCGTGTCGAGGCACTGGAGCCGTGGGTGCTGCCCTGGATCGAGCATCAGCGGCGCGACGCGTACTGGCGCCAGGGGTCGGTCCGCGAGTCGATCGAGGACATCGAGGCGGCCACGATGATCGTCGGCGGATGGGCCGACGGATACACGAACATCGCGTTCCGATCCTTCCCGCGGTTCCGCGCGCCTGCTCGCCTCTTGATCGGCCCGTGGTCGCACGCCGCCACGGAGACATCGCTGCCGGGGCCGAACATCCGCCTGAACCCTGAGCTCGTTCGCTGGTTCGACCGATGGCTGAAGGGGATCGACAACGGTGTCGACCGCGAGCCTCCGATCGTCGTGTTCGCACAGCGCTCCACCTTGCCGGATCCGCTCCGGAGCGGGGTGCGCGGGACGTGGCGGTCGGAGCCCGGGTGGCCGCCCGCGCGCTCGGTCCTCACGGAGCTCGCGCTCGCGAAGGCGGAGCCCGGCGGTCTCGCGCCTGCGGACGGCCCCGACGAGCTCGCGATCCGCGGCGACGTCGGCGCGAGCGCGTGGATCTCCTGCGCGGGCGTGATGCCATGGGTCCAACCGGCCGATCAGCGCCCCGACGAGGAGCGATCGCTTACCTACACGTGGGAACCCCTGGAGGAGGAGCTCGAGATCCTCGGACATCCTCGGCTCCGTGTGCGGATCGCCTCCAGCGTCCCCGTCGCCTACCTGTCGGCGAAGGTCTGCGACGTGTTCCCCGACGGGAGCTCATCGCTGGTGGTGCGCGGGCTGCTCAATCTCACGCACCGTGGCGGACCGGGTCATCCCACACCGCTGACACCGGGTACGGTCGAGGAGATCGAGCTGGAGCTGGAGGCGTGTTCGTGGACCTTCGAGGAAGGACACCGGATCCGATTGGATCTCGCGGCAGCGGACTGGCCGAACGCGTGGGCGCCGCCGGAGACCGGCGTCCTATCGCTCGACCGCGACTCGGGCGTGCTCCACCTCCCCGTGTTGGAGGGGGCCGCTCCGATCACCGACGCGCCGGCGCTGGTTCCGTCGAACGTGGCACAACACGATCCCAACGAACAGGGCGACGGAGGCTGGTGGCGCCGCGACATCTATGAGGCGCTCGGCGAGCTGCGCGCGCAGACCGGCTACGGCGGTGACTACCCGGGCGGCGAACACGGGCCGTCGCTCCGGGAGCGGTACGAGGGGGTGGTCGGGGTCTCCACCGTCGATCCCGGTCAGGCATTCGCCGACGGTGAGGCCGAGTTCGAGATCCGGTACCCGGAGGCGACCGTCCGTTCGTTCACCCGTCTGCGCGTCGACTCCGACCGGTATGCCTACCGGATCGCGATCGACCTCGTCGTGGACGACGACGGCCATGAGCGCCACCGGCGCCGCTGGGAGCGTACGGTCCCTCGCGACCTACAGTGAGAACAGAGACTCTCCGGGGCAACGCGATCCGGCAACCGGTGGGCCGACCACCCCAGAAACACGGAACCCCGGCGCGATGGCCGGGGCCGGTCTTGATGAGGTACCTCGCTGGAAAGGATACCGCAGATCGGCTCAGAAGCCCGGGAGATGGTGCCGGAACAGCAGGTACCCCGCGCCGGCCGCGAAGTCCAGCAGGAGGTGGGCGATCACGAACGGCCACGTCCGGCGCCACCGCAGGAAGAGCGATCCGAACAGCAGCCCCATCAGGAGGTTCCCCGTGAACCCGCCCCACCCCTGATAGAGGTGGTAGCCACCACGGAGGATCGCGCTGCCGATCACGGCCGCGATCGGGGTCCAGCCGACCTGTTGGAGCCGGGTCACCAGGTACCCGAGCACGATCACCTCTTCGAGCACGGCGGCTCCGGTCGCATCCATCACCAAGACCGGCCAGGTCCACCAGTGTCCGGGCGGCGGCGCGGGGATCACGAACCGATTGATGCCGAGACCCACCGCCGCGAGGTAGATGCCGAGCCCGGCGAGACCGACCACCGCGAACAGCGCGATCCCCCGGACGAGATCTTGCCGCGGCCGATCCCAACGGAGACCGATCACGCCGACGCCTTCACCGTCGCGACGGACGAGATGCACGACCACGAGCGCCGGCGCCAACCCGAAGAAGAACCCGAGGACCTGGTTCGCGAACAGCGGATCGGGATCAGCGGCGGCAACGGTCACCCCTTTCACCGGCGCGGTGAGGAGCGAGACGATCGCGTACACGGCGCTCGCGAGGAGCGAGATCGCGAGGACCGCCACGATCTCCTCGTAGAGGGTCCGGCGTGTGGCCGGTGCCGGTGGCGTCGGGGCGAGCTCCATCCCGGCAAGCGTAGTGGCCATCAGATACGGGTTCGCCCGGGCACCGGCTAGGGTTCGCGACGGGCCATGGCACGCGAACGCGCGGACCTCGTGATCGTCGGCGCCGGGACGATCGGCGGATGGGCATCGGTGTTCGCGCGCGAGGCGGGCCTGCGGAACGTGGTCGTGCTGGAGCGTGAGCAGGCCGGGGCGGGTGCATCCGGCCGCGCGGCCGGGATGGTGCGGGCTCAGGGCGGCACCCCGGACACGGTCCGTTTGGGTTCGTGGTCGATCGGCTTCTACCGGAGCCAGCGCGATCGCTATGACACCGACTCCGGTTTCATGCAACGCGGATACGTGATCCTCGCGACCACCGTTCGCGGGGAGCGCGCTGCTCGTGATCGCATCGCGATGCAGCGCGCGGTCGGCCTCGGTGCGCGGTGGGTCGACGTCGACGAGATCCGGCGACTGATCCCCGCGATGACCGGGGACGGCTATCGCGGGGGCTCCTACGTCGCGACGGACGGCTGGGTCGATCCGCCGCGGAACGTCCGCGCGTACTCGCTCGCGATGCAACGCGCCGGAGTCTCGCTG
>JALYLP010000746.1 GCA_030774195.1 Actinomycetota bacterium
CCCTACCTCCGCAACGCCGATTTCGTGGCCGTTTGACTATGTCATATGACCGTGTCACTTGACAAACCACTCTCCCGGGCGAGAGTGAACCGCCCCGGGTTCATCGGAGGCTCGGTTCCTTGAGTCCGTTAGCGTAGCTTGGGTCCTCCTTCCTGCGCCATGCAGCCTCGAACTCCGCGGGTGGAACGTTGCCGATCGGCTCAAGCAACCGGCGATGGTTGAACCAGTCGACCCACTCGAGCGTCGCGAACTCGACGTCGTCGATCCCCTTCCAGGGTCCGCGCCGGCGGATGAGCTCAGTCTTGTAGAGCCCGATGATCGTTTCGGCCAGGGCGTTGTCGTAGGAGTCGCCGCGGCTGCCGACCGAGGTGACGGCACCGGCCTCTGCGAGGCGCTCGGTGTAGCGGATCGAGAGGTATTGGCTGCCTCGATCACTGTGGTGGACGAGGCCTTCGAGGTCGCCTCGCCGGTGCCAGATCGCCATCTCGAGCGCGTCGATCGCGAGGTGCGCAGCGACCGGGAGGTCTGCCACCCGACGATGAACCGACTGTAGACGTCGACGATGAACGCCACGTAGACGAACCCCGACCAGGTGGCGACGTAGGTGAGGTCCGCAACCCACAGCTCGTTGGGTCTGGCGGCCGAGAAGTTCCGCTCGACCAGGTCGGCGGGCCGCGGCGCTGTCTCCTCGGGCGTCGTGGTGCGGCGGGTCTTCCCACGTCGAACGCCTTCGATACCCAGCTCGCGCATCAGCCGCTCCACGGTGCAGCGGGCGACCTCGACGCCTTCGCGGTGCAGCTGATGCCAGACCTTGCGTGCGCCGTAAACGCCGAAGTTGGCGTCGAACACGCGGGCGATGTCGGTCTTCAGCCCTTGGTCGCGAAGCGCACGGACCGACGGCGGGCGTTGCTTCCGGTCGTGGTAGGTGGACGGGGCGATCGGCAGCACCCTGCAGATCGGCTCGACCCCGAAACGGTCTTTGTTGCGATCGATGTAGGCGATCATCTCGTCGGTCGGCGGTCGAGCTCCGCCGCGAAGAAAGCCGACGCGGACTTCAAGATCTCGTTCGCTCGGCGCAGCTCGCGGTTCTCACGCTCGAGAACCTTGAGCTGCTCCCGCTCCTCGGTCGTGAGCCCGGGACGGTGTCCCTCATCGATCTCAGCCCGGCGCACCCATTTGCGGAGCGTCTCCGCCGAGACGCCGAACTTCATCGCGATCGAGGTAATTGCCGCCCACTGCGAGTGGTGCTCGGCTTGGTGCTCGAACACCATCCTCACTGCGCGCTCGCGCACCTCTTGCGGATACCTGCCTGGTCGTGTCATGGCTCCAACCTCTCACGAGTCGG
Organism: Actinomycetota bacterium; assembly: GCA_030774195.1. Classification (GTDB taxonomy): domain Bacteria; phylum Actinomycetota; class UBA4738; order UBA4738; family HRBIN12; genus AC-51. Next base: position 1,346 of record JALYLP010000746.1, read on the forward strand.
AGCCTCCAAGAAACCCGGGGCGGTTCATCACCACGATTCGCGCGAGCACTGACCATAGCCTCACTGAGGCGAAACTCTACCGCTCACACTCCAAGGGCCGCGGGTGCCGGAAGAGTCCACGGGCCCCTGCTTGCGCCCTTCCGTAACGAGCGACCCTCCGGATCCTGCCGAGTGATCGAGTAGTACGGTGCGCGAGTGACCCATGCGAGCATCTCGAACGCCGACGCGACCGTCCTACTTCCCGACGGGAGACGACTCGCATACATCGAGTGGGGTGACAGATCGGGTCCTGCAGTTCTCCTGTTCCATGGCGGCGGTGGTTCTCGGTACTTCAACCCCAGCGTCGGGGCAGAGCCCTCGGAACAGATCCGGCTCTTCACGATCGACCGGCCGGGCTTCGGGGGTTCTGACCCGCAGTCAAGGCGCCCGCTTCGTAACTGGGCCAGGGACGTGAGCGCATTCGCGGACGCGCTGGAGATCGACCGATTCGCGGTCGTCGGGTTTTCCGCGGGTGGTCCCCACGCGCTCGTGTGCGGTGTGGAGATCCCTGAGCGACTCACGGCTCTTGGTGTGGTGAGCGGCGTCGCCCCGATCCCCTCGGTCGAGGAAGAACTGGATGAAGCGGAACAGCGCCTCCTGCTATCGGCCGCTGAGGATCCGGTGGCAGCCGTCCAAGCGTACGTGGCGACTCTGGACCCGGCGGCGGATCCGACCGAGATCCTTCGGGGTCCTCTTCCGGAGGTCGAGCGGCGCTTCCTCGACGACGCCGCGATCCGAGAGATGTACGAGCGATCGCTTCGCGGGCATGTTG
>JALYLP010000747.1 GCA_030774195.1 Actinomycetota bacterium
CCCTTGCGGCGTGAGCACCTGCTCGAGATCGTTCAGGGGGTGTCGCTCCAACTGGCGACGGACCAGCTCGGTCGCGCCGCCCTCGTCCGGATAGCCGACACCACCGCGAGCGCGAAGCGGTCCAGCTGTCCTTCGGGCAAGGGGTAGGTCCCGTGCTGCTCGACCGGGTTCTGGGTCGCGATCACCAGGTACGGCTCCGGGAGCGCATGGGTGACCCCTTCCACCGTCACCTGGCGCTCTTCCATCGGTTCGAGCAGCGCCGATTGCGTACGGGGCGTGGTCCGGTTGATCTCGTCGACGAGGACCACGTTGGCGAAGACGGGACCGGGCACGAAGCGGAACGACCCGGTGACCTGGTCGAACACGCTGACACCCGTGAGGTCGGAGGGGAGGAGATCGGAGGTCGCTTGGATACGGGTGAAGGCGCCGCCGATCGAAGCGGCGAGGGCGCGGGCGAGGGTGGTCTTCCCCACACCCGGGACCCCCTCGAGCAGTAGGTTGCCATCCGCGAACATGCATATCGCAGCCGTCCGGATGGCATCGTCGTTCCCGGCGATGACCTTGGCGACGTTCTCGGTGAGCCGTTGGAGGGCCGCCGAGGCCTCGTCGAAGGCGGGGTTCGGCTCGATCACCTTCCAGGCTTCGACGCCCCGGAGGAAGCGCTTGAGCTGGAGGGTCCTCAGGCCCGCTTCGCAGCGAGGGCCGTGATCGCCTCCATCACGACCCGATGCGCAAGGATCGCCGTGATCTCGGATGTGTCGTAGGGCGGGGACACCTCGACGACGTCCATCCCCGCCAGCTCGACCGCGCCCACGATCTGGCGAACGGCGCGGAGCAGCTCGCGCGCGAGGAGCCCGCCGGCCTCGGGGGTCCCGGTGCCCGGCGCCATCCCGGGGTCGACGACATCGATATCCACGGAGAGGTAGATCCGGTCGGGACCGTCGAGGGCCTCCGCGATCGCGTCGGCGACCACGGCCTCGGAGCCGCGGTCCTCGATCTCGACCATCGTGTGCCAGCGGAATCCCTGCTCCCGCATCCAGCCGAACGTCTCACGGTCAGGCCAGTAGCCGCGAAGCCCCACCTGCACGAAGTTCCGGCCGGCGACCCAGCCTTCTTCGATCAACCGCCGCATCGGCTGGCCATGGCCGTAGAGGTTCCCCCACTGGTCGGCACCCGTGTCGGCGTGCGCATCGAAATGGAGGACCCCGACGGAGCTGGGCCACGCGTGCCCTGACGCCGCGGCCGCGCTCGGATAGGTGATCGAATGGTCCCCGCCGAGAACGATCGGGATCGCTCCGTGCGACGCCACCTGCCGGACCTTCTGGTGGATCACGCGGAGCGCACGCTCGGGGCGGGTGGGAACGACCGGTGCGTCGCCGGCATCGACGACGGTGAGGTGCGTGTACGGCTCGGTGTCGAGCTGGATCGACCACGCGGAATCGCTCGCCCAGGTGGTCGGGGCCATCCGGATCGCGCGGGGACCGAACCGCGCGCCGGGTCGCGACGACACCCCCTCATCGAACGGCGCTCCGACGATCGCGACATCGGCCCCCGCCTCCGCGAGGGACTCGTCGTCCGTCGCCCAGGCGAGCTTCTCGAACGAGCCGTGCCAGTCCGAGTAGTACGGGAGGTCGATGTTCGAGAATTCGGCGAACTCGTCGTCCCCGCGAAGTTCGCTGTGCTTCAGCCGGAAGTCGGGCGGGTCGCTCATGGCGGGTCAGCTTCCCACATGCCCGGCCGGGGGGAGGCCGCGGATCTCCTCCCCGGACCCGAACACGTCGCGGTGCGCACGGGTGATCACCGAAACTGACCCGGCCCCTTCGACCCGCCAGCTGCCATCGACGAAGACGGCCGCGGTTCGCTCGTCGACTCCGAGGAGGATCACGTCGTCACGGGGAGCGGCGTCCAGCGACGGACCGACCCAGCGCTGCCCGAACGTGTCGAAGTGGGGCACCACGGCGATCCCCGTGACGAGGCCGAGCGCCGGCTGATACCGGCGGCGTTCGTCCCCCGGCATCCGATCACGGATCAACGTCCACGCACCGAAGGCCATCGCGCCCGCCGATGACCCCGCGAGCGCGGCGCCCTCGCCCCACGCCTCGACGATCGCGTCCCACGACGGGGTCCCGGCAAGCACCTTGGGGACGAGCCCCGGGTCGCCGCCGACGAGGTAGAAGAAGCGGCCGGCGCGGGCACGCGCCGCAAGCTCGGAGGAACGAGCCCGCGACCGGGTGGTCAGCGGCAGTTCCTCGACCGCTAGGCCGAGCTCGCCGAACCATCGTTGGGCGTTCTCAGCCGCCTGCTCGGGATGCTGGCGCGCCGCCGCCGTCGTGACTACGAACGCGAGCCCACCCTGTGCGGCCTCGACGAGGAGCCGGTCCTGAGGTTCGTTCCCCGGGTGCAGCTCATCGCCACCGACGAGCGCGAGCGGTCCGATGCTCATCCTCTGCCCCCCGCCGGCCGCCGCGACTAGAGGTCCTTCAGGATCTTCCGCACCGCATTGGTCCCCGGACCGCCCGTGATGCCGCCGCCGGGATGCGCGCCCGAGCCGGCGAGGTAGAGCCCGTCGAACAGGAACCGGTAGCGAGCCTCGCCGAGCAGCGGACGCCAGGCGAAGAACTGATCGAGCCCGGGCTCGGCATGATGGATGTGGCCGCCCGTCAGCGCGTACCGCTCTTCCATGTCGAGCGGCGTGACGACCTCGAACGCCTCGACGAGCTCGCCGAACCCCGGCGCGTACCGCTCGAGGGTCTTGATCGCGATCTCGCCCACGTGCTCGCGTTCGTCGGCCCACGCGCTCTCACGGAGGCGATAGGGCGCGGCCTGGAACACCACGCTCATCACGTGTTTGCCTTCCGGAGCGAGCGACGGGTCCATCAGGGACGGGATCGTGGCTTCGAGGACCGGGTCTTCGCTCACGCGGCCGTACTTCACGGCATCCATCGCGCGCTCGACGTCGTCGATCGATGGCCCGATCACGATGCGACCGGCCAATCGCTCTGGGTCGCCGCCGTGGAACGAGGGAAGGTCGCCGAGAGCGAAGTTCACCCGGGCAGTCGCCCCCGGCTGACGGATGTTCTCACCCCGCCAGTGCATCGTCGGCCCGACGGCGACCGGGTCGAGCAACCGCACGGTCCGTTTGGGATCTGCGGTCGAGACCACGAGGGGGACGTCGACCTCGCTGCCGTCGGCGAGGGTCACGCCGGCGACGCGTTCCGCCCGCGTGCGGATCGCGACGACGTCGTGCTCGGTCCGGATCTGCACGCCGCGTGCCTTCGCAGCCGCCTCGAGCGCATCCGCGAGCGCGTCGGTCCCGCCGCGCGCGAAGACGGCCGTACCCGCCGCGCCGCCGTCGGTGCCCGCCGAGTCGTTCAGCAGCACCTGCGCGGTGCCCGTCGCCCATGCGCCCATCGCCGTGTACAAGATCCCGCGGGTGCAGAGCGGCCCTCTGACCGACTCGAGCTCGAAGACCTCCTGGACGAGGTCCGCCACGGCCATCGGCAGCGCACGGATCGCCTCGCGACCGGTCTTCGCGCCCAGATCGCGGAACGCTTTGCCCAGCTTCAGGCCCATGATCGCGTCGGCGAGCGACGGTGACTTCGGGTCCGGGGGAATCGCCACCTGGACGTACGCGAGGAAGCTGGCGATCGCTCGCATCTTCTGGTCGAACCCGACGAACGCATCGGCGTCGTGAACGCTGCACGGACGGAGCTCTTCGGCGGTCCTCTCGGCGTCGTCCCAGAACGTGATCGCGGAGCCGTCGGGCACCGGCGCATGCATCCGCACCGCCGGGGCGACCGTCGAGTAGCCGAAGCGTTCGAGCCGCAGGTCTTTCACGATCGATGGGCGCAGGCGCCCGATCGTGTGGATCAATCCGGGCGCGCGGAACCCGGGCGCGGGCTGGCTCCCACGCAGGATCCCGCCGGTGCGTTCGGCGCGCTCGAGGACGACCACCGTACGACCTGCCTTGGCGAGGGACGCGGCAGCGATCAGCCCGTTGTGGCCGGCGCCGATCACGACGGTGTCGATCGTCTTCGCGGCCATCAGGCCGCCCTCAGACACTTGGGCTTCACCTTGGTCATCAGGCCGCCCTCCGGCCCTTGCGCTTCTCCTTCAGGTATTCGAGCGCCGAGATCCGTCCCGGCGCGCCCATGATGCCGCCACCCGGGTGCGTCGCGGAACCGCACATCCAGAGATCCCGAACCGGCGTCCGGTATCGGGACCAGCCCGGGACCGGTCGGTTGAAGAACAGCTGCTCCAAGGAGAGCTCCCCCTGGAAGATGTTGCCCTCGGAAAGTCCCGTGATGTCCTCGATGTCCTTCGGCGTGATGAATTGATGCCCCACGATGTGGCGACGGATATCGGGGAACCGCTCCTCGATCGTGTCGATCACGTTCTGGCCGAACGCCTCGCGCTTAGCGTCGTCCCAGACCTCACCGTCGGCGAGGTGGTACGGCGCGTACTGGACGAAGCAGCTCATGACGTGGTTGCCGGGCGGCGCCATCGCGGGGTCGACCAGGGTGGGGATGATCATGTCGATGTACGGACGCGCCGACGGCCGGCCGTACTTCGCGTCGTCGTAGGCATGCTCGATGTAGTCGATGCTCGGCGAGAACGAGATCGCGCCGCGGAGCCACTCCCCCTTGCCCGGCTTGCACGCGAGCTCCGGCAGACCGTCGAGCGCGAGGTTCACCTTGCCGGACGAACCACGGTACTTGTAGCGGAGCACTTCGGCCTTGAAGGAGGGATCGAGCACCGAATCGTCGAGCAGCTTGATGAACGTCCAGCGGGAGTCGAGCGAGGACATCACGACGCCCGCCTCGATCTCCTCGCCGGAGTCGAGCACGACGCCGGTCGCGCGCCCTC
>JALYLP010000748.1 GCA_030774195.1 Actinomycetota bacterium
TACCACCAGTGACGGCCGAACGGTCGCCGCCTGACTCGCGGATGACGGGAGCAGACTCGCCGGTGATCGCCGACTCATCCACCGAGGCGATGCCCTCAACGATCTCGCCGTCGCCGGCGATCAACTCGCCGGCCGACACCACAACCAGGTCGCCCGCTCGCAGTTGGGATGCGGGGACGGTCTCCTCGGTGCCATCCGCGAGGAGACGCCGAGCAACCAAGTCGGCCCGCGTCTTCCGCAGCGCTTCTGCCTGCGCCTTGCCCCGACCTTCGGCCATCGCCTCGGCGAAGTTCGCGAACAGGACCGTGAACCACAGGCCGATCGCGATCGCGGCGTCGAACGCGATCGGCCCACCGCTGACGATGTTGGCGATGATCCGGATCGTCACCATGACGGAAACGACCTCGACGGTGAAGATCACCGGGTTCCTGAGCAGTGTGCGGGGATCCAATTTCCGGAAGCTGTCCACGATCGCCCGCTTGACGATCGGCCCATCGAACAGCGGGCGGGCCCGAACGGCGCCGTGCGAGCCTTGCTGCGGTTTGTCCTCGACCGGGGTCTGCGTCGTGCTCATCCGAACAACTTGCCTTTCATGAGGCTCTCGACGATCGCGCCGAGGGCAAGCGCGGGGAAGAACGTCAGGGCGCCGATCACCACGATCACACCGTCGAGGAGCCCGACGAACAGCGGCTTGTCGGTCGGCAGGGTTCCCGCCGTGACCGGCACGGAGCCTTCCCTGCCGAGGCTGCTCCCGAGCGCGAGCGCGGCCAGGAGTGGGACGAAACGGGCGACGAGCATCGCGAGACCTCCGGCGACCGCGTAGAAGGGCCCGCTTGCCGTCAGTCCGGCGAACGCGGAGCCGTTGTTGTTCCCTTGCGAAAGGAAGGCGTAAAGGATCTCGCTGAAGCCGTGTGGTCCCGTGTTCAAGCGCGCATCGAGTCCTTGCGGGATCACCACCGCGACGGCCGTCAAGCCGAGCACGATCAGGAACGGCACCAGGACGGCGATCGCGGAGAGCTTCATCTGCCGCGCACCGATCTTCTTGCCGAGGTACTCGGGCGTTCGCCCGACCATCAGGCCGCCGATGAACACGGCGATGATGACGTAGAACAGCATCCCGTACAGGCCGCTCCCGACACCGCCCCAGATCACCTCGCCGACGGCGATGTTGAACATCGGCGCCACCATCGCGAGCGGCTGGTAGGAGTCGTGCATCGAGTTGACGCTGCCGTTCGACGCGTCGGTGGTCGCCACGGCCCACAGGCTCGACATGTCGGTCCCGTAGCGGACCTCCTTGCCCTCCAGGTTCTGCGCCATGGCGGGCACCCCCGCGGAGACCATCGCCTGTGTCGCGGAGTGCTCCTGCGGGACCGTGAGCAGGAGTCCACCGAGGAAGAGGATCATCATGGCGGCGAAGATCGCCCAGCCCTCGCGGATCCGCCCGACCATCTTCCCGAACGTGTAGGTGAGCGCTGCGGGGATCCCGAGGATCAGGAGCAGCTCGAGGAAGTTCGCCACTGCGGTTCCCCCTTCGAAGGGATGTGCCGAGTTGACGTTGAAGAAGCCGCCGCCGTTCGTGCCCAGCTGCTTGATCGCGATCTGCGAGGCGACGGGCCCACGGGCGATCGTCTGCGCGAAACCCTGGACACCCGTGACCGTCGTCGAGCTCGCGAACGTCTGCACGACCCCTTGCGTCATCAGGATGACGGCGACGACGATCGAGATCGGGAGCAGGATGTAGACGACGCCGCGGATCGTGTCGCGCCAGAAGTTGCCGAGCCCATCGGTCTTGTTCCGCGTGAACCCACGGATCATCGCGACCAACACGGCCATGCCGACCGCCGCCGACAGGAAGTTCTGGAACGTCAGCGCGATCATCTGGGTCAGGTAGCTCATCGTGCTCTCGCCGCCGTACGCCTGCCAGTTCGTGTTCGTGACGAAGCTCGTTGCGGTGTTGAACGAGACGTACTGCGTTGGCGCGGCCACACCGACAGGGTTGAGCGGCAGGTGCCCCTGGAAACGCATCACGAAGTACGTGAAGATCATCGAGACGGCGCTGAACCAGAGCACGCTCGAGGCGTACCGCCGCCAGGTCTGCTCGGCGTGGGGATCGACGCCGAGCAGGCGATAGATCACACCCTCGACGCGGCCGATCCGTTCGGATGTGTAGACGCGGTACATGAACGCGCCGAGCGGTGGCGTGATCAGCGTCAGCAGGATGAGGTAGACGACGCTCGTGGGCATCTCAGAACTTCTCTGGGCGGATCAGCGCGATCGTCAGGTACACGAGCAGGCCCACCGCCACGATCAGCTCGAGGATGTCCGCGAGACTCATACGCGGTCGAGCCACGCGACGAACAGGCCGGCCAGGACGAAGAAGCCGACCATCAGAACCACCATCAACGCGTCGGTCATAGCGACCTCACCTCCGGTTCCCAAGCTAGTCCCCGGGGATGAGGGAGCCGTAAGGGCGAGGCGACCGGCCCTTCGGGATACCTATGGATGTCTTCGAGGAGCCCGTTCTTCTTCGGAGAGGTCGATCGAGCGTGCCTATCCTCGTGTCGTGAGTGTTGCCGACGTCGTCGGGTGGATGCGTGAGCCCGCTCGCCCCAAGGGGCGGCTGGCCGGCTACGTCGTGGCCATCGTCGGTCCGCTCGCGCTCGCCCTGACCCTGGCGCCCTTCCGGGACACGTTGCGGACCACGACGGTGGGGTTCGCCTTCGTCGTCGTGGTCGTGCTCGCGGCGTCGCTCGGACGCGTCGGTCCCGGCATCACCGCGTCGATCGTCGGGTTCCTCGCCTTCAACTTCGCCTTCCTGCCGCCGTACGGGACCTTCGTGATCGAACGGCCCGAGGACGTGACGGCGCTGTTCGTGCTGCTCGGGCTGTCGATCCTGATCTCGATCCTCTTCGCGCGAGCCGCGGAGCGTGCGGACGCTGCCGAGGCGCGCGAGGGGGAGCTCCGCAGTCTCCAGGAGCTCAGCCGTGACCTCGTCGTGCAGGGCCCAGGCGATGAGACGTATCGAGCCTTGCTGGAGCACGTCGTCGGACGGTTCGGCTTCGCCGCGGGCGCGCTCTTCGTCCAGGAGCAGGGGTCGGGGCTCGTCGAGCGGATGACCGTCGGCGCCGAGCCCGGGACGGTGACACCCAGCTGGGACCCGAGCTCACCGGGGCGCGCTCCCGAACGACTGCCCCTCAGCGTGGGGAACCGGAACCTCGGTCTGATCGTGCTCGTCGGGGACCGGGGACCGCTCGAGGCCCCTGAGGGTCGCGTGATCCGCGCGGTCTGCGACCAGCTCGCCTTGGTCCTCGAACGAGATCGCCTCTTGCGCACCGCGACGGATGCCGAGATCTTCAAACAGACCGATCAGATCCGGCGCAGCATGCTCGCCGCCGTCTCCCACGACCTCCGGAGCCCGCTGGCAGCGATCAAGGCGTCCGTGACGGATCTGATGGATCCGGACGTTCGGCGGACCGACGAGGAGCGCGCCGACGTGCTCCAGACGATCGACGCGGAGACGGATCGTCTGGACACGCTCGTCGCCAACCTGCTTGATATGTCGCGGATCGAGGCCGGCGTTCTCAAGGCCCGGACGGAGCCGGTCGACGTCGCCGAGGTCGCGACCGCGGAGGCCGATGCCGTCTGCTCGCGTTGGCCGGACGTGCGCGTCGGAACCGTGATCGACGAAAGCCACACCGTTGCCGAGGCGGATCCGGTGTTCCTGGTGCGCGTGCTCTCCAACCTGCTCGACAATGCGGCGAAGGTGGCATCGAAGGCGGCGAGGCCCGACGTTCAGGTCCGGGTCGGCCAACACCACGGAGGTGTGGCGGTGCGCGTGGTCGATCACGGCGAAGGGCTCGATCCGACCACGCGGGAACAGCTCTTCTACCCGTTCTATCGGCTGGAGGAGCGGACCTCGAACCTGGGACCCGGACTCGGCCTCGCGATCGCGAAGGGGTTCGTCGATCTCATGGGTGGCGAGCTCTGGGTCGAGGACACGCCCGGCGGTGGCGCGACCTTCGCGTTCTCGCTGCCCCAAGCGGCCCAACGATGACGCTGATCCTCGTCGTGGATG